>WTHB01000147.1 GCA_011523305.1 Planctomycetaceae bacterium
CCCCAGAGTCGCTCTTGGCTGAACCGTGGACGGTGCGGGATACTGCCGAGGAATCAATAACGATGCGTGGTAGCACCCGCCACAGGAACGCGATGCAAGCAGAACCCAGCCTTCTCTGGATCGGTGACAGCGAACAGGCAGACGAATTACGTCTGACCGTAGCAAGCCTGCAGCCAGTCATCACGACGTCCTGTCTGCCAACCGCCGCCGCTGCGTTCGGTGCTGCGGGGTACCAACTCAAGCCACCGACCGTCATCTGCCTGGCCGAACGGAGGCCAGGGCAATACACCGCTGCCGAGGCGATCGCCCTATCTCGCCAATGGCCCTTGGCCCGGCTAATCGTGGTGGCGACCTGCCTGGCCGACGGCCGCAGACGCAGCGGACCGCCGCTGCCGGGGGTCACCGATGTTTCCTGGCACGACCTCCCGTCGCGGGTCCGCTTCTGGGTAACCGAACTTACGGCCGGCCGTTCCGGCAGCCTGGGCACGCCGCTGACAGCCCGCCGCGATGAACGCTGGCTCGAGACACCACCGCTCGGTTATCCGGCTCAGCCGAGTGATTCCGCAAATTCAGAGGCAGTCGTTCCTCAGCCCCGCGTCAGCGTCACCGCAGCCTCTGATACGGCGGCAGAAGCCGTTGCTGATCTGGTGGCAACCGCCGGTGGCCGAGTCGTTCAGCAGCAGACGGGACGGCCACCACTGATCGATGAAGCCGAACTCATTGTCTGGGATACGGCAGACACCCCCACTCCCCACCTCAATTGGCTCCGCCTGCTGACCAGTCAACGGCCCGAGCGGGCAGTCGTGCTGCTCACCTCGTTCCCGCGAGGCGATGCCGTGGTGGACGCCCTTGAGGCTGGCGCGCTGGCCGTGTTGGGCCGGCCCGTTGACCGTGAGGCCCTCAGCGGCGTGCTCCGCCAGCGGCAAACCGCCCTGTCGGCCACCGCAGGCGTCCGCTAATGTTCGGCCGGTCGGTGTACTCCTCCCACTTCATTAGTCGCACCATGCGCGTTCCTGCCGGTCTCCGGATGCCGTCGGTCTGTCTGCTGACAACTCTGCTTGCCAGTGCGACTGCCGGCTGCGCCCACACCATGCTTGCTAACGGTCGCCCAACGCTCGACGCGTTTGATGACGTTTTCTCGGGCAGCAGGCAATTCACCGACGCTGCCGGCCTGCCGCCGCTCTCCATGGCCAACGACCTGCCAAAAAAGACTGAGCGTCGAGTGGGCCAACTGCGCATTCATGCCGACTTCCTCCTGGCCGGACAGCATCGGCTGATTCGGGAACTCGATACCCTGCGGGTGACGCTCAGCCAGGAACTCGACCTGCCGGTTTCAGATGAGCCGATTCATCTGTACCTGTTTGCCGACCTGAGCGATTACCAGACGTTTGTGCAGCGGCACTTCCCCGGCTTTCCGGCCCGCCGGGCCTGCTTCATTGAGACCGACACCACGCTCGCGGTCTTCGCACCGTGGCAGGAGCGAATTGCCGAAGATCTCCGCCACGAGACCACCCATGGCTACCTGCATGCCGTGGTGCCTGGCATTCCGCTCTGGCTTGATGAGGGCCTGGCTGAGTTCTTCGAACTGCCACAGCCAGCCGACGGCCGACACCAGCCTCATGCCGATCACCTGGCGGGCCGTCTGCTGGAAGGCACCTGGCAGCCGCGGATTGAACGGCTGGAGGCCCTCGAAGATGCCGCCGCCATGTCGCAGGATCACTATGCGGAGTCCTGGTGCTGGACACACTGGCTGTTGCGAACGACGCCGGCCCGGCGGCGGTTGCTGGAAACCTACCTCAGCGATCTGCGGCATGACCCGGTCACGCCACCCCTTTCGGCACGGCTCCGTGACATGGAGGGCCCACCGGCCGTCACCACGGCCGCGGTCCGTGACCATGTTCGCGACTTGGTTGAGTAAGCCCGCTGCGGCTCACTCGGCGGGCTTTTCGAAGATGGTGCCCCGCTCAACCTGGGTGAAGCCGAGCTTTTCAAGCAGCTTCGCCGCTGGCACGTTGGCATCCGTGGTGTGTCCCTCCACCAGGGCCACGCCCTCTTCGGCGAGATCATGCATCGCCTCAGCCACCAGGTATTGAGCCAGCCCCTGCCGCCGTCTTGGCCCTTCAATGTCAACATGCAACAGGCCAGCAGCCACCACGCCCCAACTTTGGGACAGCGGCTGCATATCCCAAAACGTTGCGCTGCCGAGCAGTTCACGTTCCTTGTTCCGCAGTTCATACCGCCGCAGGGCCACGCCCGTCGTGGTGGCAGCCTCCCACCAACTCCGGCGTTCGGGCTCATCAATCACGTGCATGACGGTCTTGCGACGAATAGCCATGTGCAACCGATTGACCGGCACCCGAAACCCGTCGAGCGAACGCCGCAACACGGTGACCCGTTCACAGTTGCGGTAGCCCGCCCGCAGAAAAACCTGCTGCATCGCCGGCGTCGAGTCGAGAATGCCCGGCAGGTCCGAGCCGCCGTAGAGCCCCAGGTAAAACCCGCGGAAGTGTCCGTTGCCGCCCCCGATCAGCCGGGTCGCACCACGTTCCTGCAGATAGGACTCGCTCCGCCGCAACAGCTCGTCGCCAATCGCTTGTTCGGCTGTATGGGGGACTACTACCACCAAGAGTGTCGAGCCAATGCTGGTATCGATCGCCGATCGATCAGCTGTCGGCCCGAAGCCCGCATGGGAAAAGCCGACCACGCGGCCCTCATCGACCGCCACAATCACACCCTGGCGATCGAAGTAGGGCTTGGAGAAAACCGCCGCCTCTAAAACCGAGGTCGTCATCGGTTGCACCGCAGACTGTCCCAGCGCAGCAGCCCGCCAGGCGTCGGCGAGACGCGGCGGATCCTCGTTGCGAAAGCAGCGGTATTCAATCACACCTGTGGCTCTCCTGCACCAGTTGCTGCCTGACGAACCAGGACCCGGCCCGCTTCAACACGAACGTCATACACCTGCTGCCTGACTGTCGCCGAGTAGCGATGCCTCCCCGTGGTCACGTCAAACTGCCAGCCATGCCAGGGGCAGGTCAGAACTGCTCCGCAGAGCATACCAGTGCCGAGTGGCCCACCCTGGTGAGGACAGAGCCCATCGATGGCATGCAGTTGCCCCTCGACATTGGCCAGTGCCACCATCCGCTCACCCGCCACCCGTTCGATGCTGGTGCCGGGCGGACAGTCCTCCACTGCTGCGATATCAATCCACTCGTCCATACCAGCCAGTCAGTAAAAATCTTCTCAGTCAGCCACACCGGGCAAGGGAACGCTCTAGTCTGCCATGTTTCCCGAGCGCACCATGCGTTTTGCGCAACCACCACGAGTCCGCCGGTTTCCACAGGCCCTCCTCGGGGCGTTCAGGCGACGGCCCGAGGCGGCTTCTCACCCGGTTTCGGCGGTGTTTTCTCGAAACACCGCCACCGCCGATGCACCCACCAATACTGGCCCGGTTGCCGGCGGACCGCCTGCTCAAGCAGCGAGGTGTACCACTGAGAAAGAGCCGCGAGGTTGGCCACCTCGGGCCGATCTTCGCGGGGATCGACCACGCCTTCAACCCGCACATCGATACTGAACAGCCCTGTCCGCCGGGTCGCTGAAAAGACGATGACTGGTGCTTCTGACGAGAGCGCAAACACGCCAATTGCCTTGTGGACACTCGCCGGCCGACCGAAGAAATCAACCCGGCAGCCCTTCCGGCCCGCGGCCTGATCACCAAGCAGGCCAATCGCCCCCTGTTCCTCGAGCACCGCCGTGACATCCGGGGCGCTGCCCCGCTTGGGCAGGATCGTCTGCCCCCGCGACTCCCGAAAGTCGGTGACAAACCGGTCAAGCAGCGGATTGTCGAGTTCCCGAGCCACCGAAAAGAGTTTGAAACCGAACACACCGAAGATATAGGCGGCCAATTCGAAATTGCCGTAGTGCCCAGAGAGCACCACCTTGGGACGATCCTGCCACATCGTTCGCACGCACTGCTCCATGCCGATAATCCGCAGATGCCGCCGCCAGGTGGTCTTTCGAATCACCCGCGGGGCATGCGCAATTTCAATCACCATCAAGAGCAGGTGCTCCCACATAGCCCGGCCTGCATCGCGGCACTGCGATTCGGTCCATTCAGGAAAGGCCTGCCGCAGATTGTCACGGACGACCGTGCGGCGGATCTTCACCCGATTGGCCAGGAAATCACTCCAGGCGTGAGCCTGCCGCTCGAGGAACGGCCGCGGCAACGCCTGCACGATGCAGATTGCAACCCGCACTGCGATATAGACAAGGCGATCGGTCAGGGCCGTGACCAGCGTGCGTTTTGCCATCGGGGTGTCTCTCTCCGCCTTGGAAGTGCCGCCGTGCGGCAAGCCGGCATTTATGGTGTCGAATTCGCCGACACTTTCACCAGATCGGTTTTTTCGTCGACATCGTTCAGCCGCCCCCCCGGGGTGGATGGTGGCGGGAGCAGCAACAGGGCGACGCTGACGGCATTGAAGAGCGCATGGACGACAATACCCGGCAGAATCGTGCCCCGCCGCCGAGCCAGGTAGCCCGTCGCCAGCCCAAACCCAATCAGCGGAATCCAGCCCAGCCCGTGGCCAAGGTGCGCCAGCCCAAAGCAAACGGCCGAGACAACGATGGCCTGCTCCCCAAGCCGAGTTTCGAGCCAGCCCTGCAGCACCCGGCGGAAGAAAAACTCCTCAGCAATCGGCGCCGCCACGACGGCTGTCAGCACCACAAGCCCAACCGCCGGCAGGCTGCGGTCGGCCCGCAAGAAATCGACCACCGGATGGCTGTAGGAGACAACAAAGCGATCGAGGAACGCCGCCACCGCCAGCAGCGGCGGCACGATAATCACCCAGGTGCCGACAGCCAACCGCAGGCCCGCCGCCGGCTGCGGATCACGAAACCCGAGGCTGCCGGCAGGGGCACCACGGAGCCGCAACACGACCATGCCGAGCAGGGTAAAGACAAGCATCGCCACGGCACTGGCCGCCAGCCCGGCATTGGTCACGACCGGCGTGGCCCCAGCCGTGGTTGGCGTCACCAGACTCACCAGTACCCCAACGCCTACCTGGCAGGCCATGAACAGGACAAACAGGGCCGCGACATCGAGCCCGTCCCAAGGGACAGGGTTCGCAGGTAGTGCCGGAACAAGCGGCTCACCCCGGCGGAGCCGACCGACCAGCCGGCTGATGCCCACCCCACTGGCCAGGCAGGCCACCACCGCAATCGGCCCCAGCAGTGCCGTCATGTATCGACCCTCAACAGCGGCCGAGCAGCGACAATATAGTCCACGCCGGACGAGATCGTGGTGACCACTGCTAGCCAGGCAACTCCGACGGCGGCTAGATGGATGGTGACCCCAGACACTGCCAGCTCCGGCCAGGTGCGACTGCCCAATTCCAGGGCGATGGCAACACACTGAAACACCATCTTGAGTTTTCCCATCAAGCCAGCAGAGAAGTCGCGACCAGCCCGTTCCATTTCAGCCCGAATGGCAGTCACCACCAGTTCGCGGACCACGATCACCACCGCCATCCAGGGCAGCAACGCCGACCCCGTTCGATCGGCCAACAGCACGAAGGTGCCACAGACAATCACCTTGTCGACCAATGGATCAAAAATCCGGCCCAGCCGACTCACTTGACCGTACCGGCGGGCATACCAGCCATCGACCCAATCGGTGGCCGCCGCCACCACAAAAAGAATGAGTGCGGCCAACGGCAGTTCGCCCCCAACGCCCTCAATCACGGCGAACAGGATGATCGCCAGCACCAGCCGGGCCAGCGAGATGACGTTCGGGACCGTCCAGATACGATCGAGTGCGGCTGGCTGTGTCATCAGCAGTGGCCCCTGAGGGGAATCCGAACAGAAAGATTCACGCAGGAACAACCATACCGCAGTCGGCATCTGACTGGCTATCCGGCTCCACAGACAGGCTCCCGGTGACGGCGACCGGTCGAGGCTGCCCGACGCTCCAGGCGTCGTCACTGAGAACCGACAGCGCCAGCCACCTGGCTCAGGCTGCAGGCAGGTCGGCCACGATGATCGCGCCCCAGACAAGGGGGTCGGTCTCGCTCTGATAGAAAAGTTCAGCTGGCGCATCGGCCGCAATCTCCCAGACGATCGTGCCAGCCTCCGCACCTCCGCCGCTGACGCCGATGGTGTAGGCAGCCGCGGCGTCATAGCCGCCGGAGGTCGTCTGCAAATGCAACGGCTGCCCGGGGGCATCGACTGCAAAGGTGAAGGTGGTGCCTCGGTAGACCGTCAGTGTCGGGTTGAGGCTTCCGAGAATGGCGTAGTCACCAGACTCCACCGTCACTGCAACGGCATGGTGACTACCCCGACCGAGACGATCGAGCGCACCTGAACTGGGCCCCGACAGCGAGTCAAAACTGAGCGCCCGCAGCGAGTGAAACAGGCTGGTGATCGCCCATGTTTCATCCGCAAGGACGCGGGCCTCACTGCCTCGCCTGACCCGCAGATAGTTTCCCTGGGCTGTTGCTTCCGCACCCACGGCCTGCCAGCCGGCAAGGCTCACCTCTGCGTGCTCACCATTCAAACGCACAGGTGTCATCTCCACATAGAGCCGACCAGCGGCATCCTTGGCCAGCGGCGACTCACCCTGGTCAGGCAGCACCTGCAACACCGTCACCGCAAAGGCCTCGGTGGCAACGCTGTTGTCCTCTGGTGTGGTGAGATCACCATCGAGCCCTCCGCTGGTCAGGGTGACTGAAATCACAGCCGTGCCCGGCTGCGTGGCACCGGGCGTGAAGGTCAGGCTGCCCGTCTCACCCGATGCGGTGTAACTCACCGCCGGCGTGGGCACCACTGCTGTGTCGCTACTGACGGCGGTCACTTGAACAGCCTGCACTCCGCCGCCCACGGGCGGACTTCCGGCCAGAATGCCCGTCAGCGCGACCACCTGTTCCGTCCCGTCCCCGAGCACCAGCAGGTCAGCGATCGGGTCAACCGCAGGTGGTTCGTAGGTTTCCGAGATGACCAGCCGCAGCGTTTCATCCGGAAATTCCTGGAAATACCCTGGGGTTCGCGACTCGCGGGCGGTCACCTCGAGCCACTCCTCCCCCTCGACCCGGTCGTCACCGACAATCGTGATGTCGACGTAGGCAGTAACTTGGTCAACTGCAAAGACCACCTGCGCTGGGTACGGATCGCTGAGCAGGACATCCTGGTACCAAGCGGGACTTTCTGACTGATAGCCCCAGTACAAGTCAGTCGCGAACTCCCAGTCGAGAAAGACCGTCGCCTCGCTTCCGACAAAGCCGTCATACCGGGTGAGGGCAAGCCGCTTGACCACGGTGCCCGTCTGCGGCTCAGCCACCACGTTCCCATCTTCAAAAGCCATCCGCAGCGACGGGGTCTTCCAGGTCTGTTCGGTATCGAACGGCCCCATGTCGAGCACCAGTTGGCCCTCGGCCGGCGCTGCCGTCGCCCCAGTTTCTGCCCCATGAATATGAATGGCTGCCTGCTCATCAAGCCAGGTAAACCCAGGGTCACCATCGGCATCGACTACCTGCACGTAGGACATCACCGTTGTGTTGGTATCGATGTCGGCGTTCACGTCGCCGTCGTCTGGTTCATGCGAGTGCTCAAATCCGATCGCATGGCCGAGTTCGTGGTAGGCAACCGACTTCCAGCCCGCCTCGTCTGAATCTCCAAAGCGAATCGAATGGCTTGTGGCACTCAGGGCCAAGTCCAGTCGGGCTTCGGACGTCCGTTCGACCCGGCCGTCGTCCCAGATGGTGGCGGAGGGCCCGATGTAAACGCCCGCTGACCCAGACGAGGTCGACTGGGTCGACAGTTGATAGATCGTCAGTTGCGAGAGGCTGCTGCTGGCTGGCACGACTGCAAACTCAGGTTCGATAATCGCATCCACGTCAGCCAGCACCTCAAGCCACCACTGCTCCAACGTCGGCGTAATCGAGGAGTCAAAGGAGACGTAGATCACCCCACCGTCGCTGTGGAGAAAGCCAGCCCTGAGTTGGGTCTCGGTGAGGGCTGACCCTTCGGCCACAATCACATCCCGCATGCTCACCAGACTGGCGATCGTGTCAGTCGCGCCGCTCACAACGGTTTCGGTGCTGCCCTGCCCATCGGTGTGGGCCGCTGCAACCGTGACTGCCGTGCCGACCTCTGCCGCTGTCAGGGCGTAGGTCTCGCTGGTTGCAGACTCAATCGGTACGCCGCCAGCAAACCACTGCCAGTTGACGCCCCCGAAGCCGTCAAGGTCGACCAGCGTGTGTGATGCTGTCAGCGTCGCCCCCTCGATCGGCACGCCAGTGATGCCCACACTGCCGACGGGGGCAGCGTTGCGAACCTCAATCGTAAACGCCATCTCCACCGCCGCGCCAGCGGCGTCAGTCGACTGCACGCGAATCTGGCGACTCCCCTGACCCTCATGATCAAAGGAAACCGCTGTCTGCAACTGGCTGCCTTCGAGGACGAAAGCCGCGTTATCGGCATCGCCCTCTCCTGCCACGAGCGCGTAGCTGAATACATCACCCGCATCGGGATCGACGGTACTGAACTCGCCCACCACCGTGCCGGCGGGCTCGTGTTCGCTGACGAACGCAGCCGACAGAACAACGTCCGTCGGCGCTGCATTGAAGGCGAGCCGCGGTTCCAACTGCTCAAGCCAAAGCGAGCGGGAAGACCGAACCGTTCGTCGAGAGCGTGGGCCACGCATCATTCCATTCCTTGCGGCAGAACGCCTCATCCGTCAGGCGACCGGCGTGCCCACACAGCAGCGTCGCTTGCTGCGTCCACGGCCTCCTGACAACAGTGAATCTCCTGAAAGCCTTTCAAATTGCTCTCGTTTGGTCAACAAACGAATACTGGCTTCTGAAAGTGACCGGAAAAAAGCCCAGTCGAATCGATCTCCCTCAGACAGTTGGTCCGTTCACCCGTTACCTTGCCTTGTTGCGATGAAAGGCCGGTCAGCCCGTCATCACCCCTGCCAGGTCATACCCAGCAGCGGCCACCATCTGGACGGGCACAATCTGGCCGGCCAGCGGAGTCTGCGGCGTAGTCTCCGGCGCGGTGACATAGACAGCACAGTCGATGTCGGGTGCGTCGGCTGCCGTGCGGCCAATCCAGACGTCGTCCCGCTGGCCACTGTGGCTGTCGATGATGCACGGCAGCGTCTTGCCGACCTGCCGCTGGGTGTGTTCGTGGGCGATTGCCTGCTGCACCTGCATCAGTTCATCCCGCCGGGCGAGCTTGACCTCTTCCGGCAGGTGGCCATCGAGCCGCGCCGCCGGGGTGTCGGGCTCCAGGGAATAAGGAAACACACCGAGCCGCTCAAACCGCCACCGCTGGACGAACTCGACCATCTCGGCGAACTGCTCATCGGTCTCGCCGGGAAAGCCGGTGATCATCGTGGTCCGCAGGACGACGTCCGGAATCCGGTCGCGGAGTTTGGTCAGCAGTTCTTCCGTCGGCCCGCGAGCCACCCGCCGCTGCATCCGCTTGAGCACCGGGTCGCTCGCATGCTGCAGTGGCATGTCGAGATATGGCAGAATTTTTCCACTACCGGAAATCGTGTCGATCAGCCGGTCACTGAAGTACATTGGATAGAGGTACATCAGCCGAATCCACTCGATGCCGTCAATCTGCTCCAGGGCCTCAAGCAACTCAACCAGCCGGGGCTCGCCGTAGAGATCGCGACCGTAATAGGTCGTGTCCTGGGCGACGATAACCAACTCTTTGAGGCCGTCGGCTGCCAGTTCGGTCGCCTCGGCCACGACCTGCTCCAGCGGCTTGGTGGCATGCTTCCCCCGCATTTTCGGAATCGCACAGAAGGTGCAGGTCCGGTCGCAGCCCTCCGAGATTTTGAGATAGGCCATATGCCGCGGCGTCACCCGCATGCGGTTGCCGTCGTGCAGGGCCGTCGCCGGAGCGGGCTGAAAGACGCTCCGCTGCTCCCCGAGGCTACCGATCAGTCGGTCAGCCGCCCGGGCCACCTCGTCCCGTGAAAAAACGCCGATCACGGCATCAACGCCCGGCCGCTCTTCCAGCAGGGTCTCCTTCTGCCGCTCGGCCAGACAGCCGGCCACGATCACCCCGCGGGTGCCGCCGGCAGCCTTGAGTCCGACCATTTCGTCGATCACGCCGTACGACTCAGCCCGCGAGGAATCAATGAAGGCGCAAGTGTTGATGATGACCAGATCCGACCCTTCCGGCTCGGGCACAAACTGCCAGCCATCGTCCCGCAACAACCCGAGCATCCGCTCGCTGTCGACGAGGTTCTTGGGGCAGCCGAGGCTGACCAGCGAAAAGGTGCCCCGGCAGTTCGCCGGGTCGATCGCGGCAACCTCAAGGCCCGCCCCCAGGCCGACGGTCACGCCACCACTGCTACAGCCGTCGGCGGGCTCCCCAACAATCGGAAGCTGCTGCATGGTTCAGGCTCCCGCCGGCGTACTGGCCGGGCCACGCTGGGCAATCAACTGATCAAGCTCTTCCCGCAGCCGCGGCAAAATGGCGTCATAGGCAAACGCCCCGAGCGGCTCGCTCCCCTTTTTCAGGTTCACGTGGGTCGGCCCACACCAGAGGCCCAAGTCGGCATCGTCGGTCTCGCCCGGGCCGTTCACCCGGCAGCCCATCACGGCGATGGTGATCGCATGGTCCTTGGCGTAGGCGGTCATCCGTTTGACCTCCTCGGCCAATTCGATGAAGGCCTCATTTTCGACCCGCGAGCAGCTCGGGCAACTGATAATATTGAGCGACTCCATCCCAAAGTCGACCACACTCCGCACCCGGCCGGCTGCGATGTCGGCCAGGATGCTGTTCGCTGCCTCAATCTCCTCGGGCTTCCGGTCGTTGGACACCGTCAGGGACACCCGCACGGTGTCGCCAATACCCCGGCTGACCAACTGCTCAAAGGCGATCCGGGTCTTGATGATGCCATCGGGTGGCATGCCCGCCTCGGTCACGCCGAGATGCAGGGGCACATCGGGCCGCTGCTCGGCAAACCGGCGATTGACCTCGATCACCTTCTGAGGATCTGAGTCTTTCAGTGAGACCACGTACCGGGTGAAGCCAATTGTGTCGAGCAGCTCGCAGTGTTCCAGGGCGCTGGCCAGCATCGGGCCGATCGAGTCGTCGTCGGCAAACTGTTCCTTCTTCGCCGGATCAACACTGCCACAGTTCACGCCCACCCGCAGGGCACAGTCGTTGTCACCCGCCACACCGGCAATGAATTTGACCTTCTCCTGCCAAGGTTTTTCGGTCTCGTGGTGGTAGAGATGGCCCGGGTTGTAGCGGAGTTTGTCGACGTACGCGGCCACCTCAGCCGCCAGCCGGTAGTTCTCCTGAAGATCGATCGCCAGGTTGGCCTGGGTACCCGCCCGGATGGCCGGCAGGGCGGCGGCGTCCTTCTTGCTGTCGACGGCAATCCGCACCACGCCGGCGCCAGCGGCATGAAGGGCGTTGACCTGCCCAAGCGTCGCCTCCACATCCTGAGTGTGGGTGGCGGTCATGCTCTGCGGGGCGATCGGGTTTCCGGCCCCGACCGTGATGCTGCCGATGCTGACGGCCCGCGTGGGGTTTCGTTCGATGCTGACCACTGGATCTCCTGCTACCTTGCGGGCTGTTGCCCCTGCGACACGGGCCGCTTTTCACCGCGGCAATTTCCTTCAAAATAGCAGGAAACCCTTCCCCCGGCGATCCACCTATGCGGTACGAGCCCTGCCTCCACATCGTCCTCTACGAGCCCGAAATTCCACCCAATGCCGGGAACATCGGTCGGACCTGCGTCGGCATCGGTGCAAAAATGTGGCTGGTTGAGCCGCTCGGCTTCACGATCAACGACTATTACCTGCGGCGGGCGGGCCTCGATTACTGGGATGAATTGGAGTGGGACGTGGTGCCCAACTGGGACACCCTGGTCAGCCGCGTAACGGCCGAAGGGGGAAATCTGGGCTGGTTCTTTTCCGCTCATGCCACCCGCTCCTACACCGACGTCTCCTACCAGCGGGGCGACGTGCTCGTCTTCGGCAGTGAATCGAGTGGGCTGCCGCAGTCGATCAAGCAGCCCCACAGCGATCGACTGCTGACGATTCCGTCACGGCCGCAGATCCGCAGCCTCAATCTGTCCAACACCGCAGCTGTCGTCGCCTTTGAGGCGATCCGCCAGTGGGGCGGACTGCCGGGTTAGTCGCCTGCCTTGTCTGCAAACAGTGGCAGGTGCCGGTAGTAGGTTTCAAGCATGCAGGCCGACAGGGCCGTGGTGAAAAGCCGCCCGCCCTTCACCCCAAACAGGTCGCGGACCGGCGACCAGCTCCCCTTGTCGGGGCCACGCTGCTCCTGATGGGCAGGCAACAGTTCCCGCATGCTGGCATTCCACTCCCGCCAGGGCTGCCCGCCGAGATGGTGGCAGACCTGTGTGATGTAGTACCAGGCATAGACGTTCTGGTCGTGCCGGACCAACGATCGCCGCGGCATGTCGACCAGGTTCACCATCGTGCCCCCACCGCCTGGCGGCCCGGCGAAGGCAATCGGTGAGTCCGTCAGCAGCCGGCCGACGACTGCCACAACATGCGGATCGTCCGGGGACGTTCCCAGGAAGAGCCGCCCCAGAATCGCCTCGGCAGAAATGGCCGGCTGAAATTTTCGCAAGCCGCCATAGGGATTGAACTGATAGTCATAGCCCCACACGGTATCGGCGAGGGCTTCAGCCTGCGGTTGCTCTCCCACGCCCGCCACCGCAGCCGGTTTCTTGATCAGCTCCGGCCTGATCTGGAGCTGATCAAGGAATGCCTCAACCCGCCTGTAAGCCTGCTCAACTGCGGGACCAGAAAGGCCTGCCATCTCAGCCGTCTTGAGAGCCAGGATGAACCAGCCGGTCACTGACAGGTCGCCTTGGTTCTTCCAGCTTACGCGCAGCCCGTCCACATTGGCATCGGGCAGGTGATACCGCCAGCCCCCGTCGGGCAGCTGGGCGTCGAGACAATACTGCACTGCCCGCTGTGCGGCCTGCTCCAGCCGCGGCTCACGCGTCATGCCATAGGCCTCGCAGAGGGCCATGGTGGCCTGCCCATGGGCGTACATCCGGCCGGCTGCCGAGGTGTGGTCGTCCGAAGAGATGAAAAACCGGCCTGCTGGCGTCTGGGTTTTCAGCAGGGCCTGCCAGGCGTTGGCGACCGCCGCGGCATGCTCCCCTGCGACTGTCGTGTTCCCAGCACCCTGCAAGGCAAGCAGCGCCATCGCGGTGGCTGCCACTCGATTCTCTTCGGACCCGCCATCAGGGTACGGTCCTTCCAGGCTCCAGAGCCCAGCGTGCGGCCCTCGCTTTTCTTGTTGCTGAACGAGCCAGCGAAGCGCCAACTCAACTGCACGCTCGGTCTGGTCTGAGCCTCCCCCTACCGCCACCAGCCGGCGACGGCTTCCCTCCTGCCGTCCCGTCAACAGGGTTCCCACAGCCATCCGCCGGCGTGGCGCCGCCTGCTGCTCAGCCGCGGGCGTGAGTTGCTCATGCGCCGGTGACGACGCCGGGTCATCCACCGCCGGCTTGTCGCTGATCGCGACTTCGTTGGCTGTCGCCTCAGGGTCAGCAGCATCTGGAGGAGCAAGCAGCAGCGCTACCGTTGGTGGCCCGGGGGGACCCGGCTGCTGTGCAAACTCGAGGGTCAGGGCAAGCCGACCGGTATCGACAACTCGCGCCGACATCAGCACCAGCACAAGAATGATGACGACATGCACCATCAGGCTGACACTCCAGACGGGGCCCGAACGAACCATGGCAGCGACGGTCTGCCGCAGCGGAATGCGGCGGAGCAGGTCGAGTGGTCCAACCGCCGCAGTCTCATCGAACAACCCCCCCGATCGCTGCCGCCGTGGCCGTTCGGCCTCAGGGGTGACCACCACCGCTCGCTCACCCGGCGACTGACCCGTAGCTGCCTCAGACGCCTGCTGCTGCCACGGCAGCCCCCCGACCAGTTGCTTCGACCCTACCGTTGCCCGGCGCCTGGCCCCAGGCAACGAGCCACCGCCAGCAGAGGCTGGCTGCTCTGGCATCCACGGTGGCGGGTCTGGTCTGGTCATCAGGCGAAGAACATTTTGTGTAAAGGCGGTCCTGGCAAACGGCTCCGGATGTCCGTCACCACCACCACTCAATCGAACCCAGAACCCCGCATAACCGCCACAGGGCTTTTTTTCGGTCTCGGCTCAGGTTATGCTTTCAGTGGTCCGAAGATAGTTGTCGGCGGTTCGCCGTTGGCATCGCGACCGGAAGGCCGATCAGAGCGGTTCAACCGGTTACGCGACGGAAAAACTTCGTGCTGGCAGCACACTGCGTGTTCTCCGGCTCGATGGGATGTCGGCAGGCCATCTTCGGACGCCCAAAACACCATGTCGCGGGGTGGAGCAGCCCGGTAGCTCGCGAGGCTCATAACCTCGAGGTCGCAGGTTCGAATCCTGTCCCCGCCACTTTCTTTACGCCCGCAGGGCCATCCTGGCCCCTGCGGGCTTGTTTTTTCGGCGTCCTCCTGCCGCCGTGGCGTCAACCGTGCAGCCGGAGGCAGGGCCATCCTGGCCCCTGCGGGCTTATTTTTTCGGCGGCCTCCTGCCGCCGTGGCGTCAACCGTGCAGCCGGGGGCAGGGCCATCCTGGCCCCTGCGGGCTTGTCTTGCAGCGACCTCAGCCGTCGTGGAGAAAATCGTACTGCAATGGCACGGTCACTGCTGCCAGCACAAACGACTATCGAAGCCAGGCGTCAACAATCCCTGTGCTGTCAGCGAACTGGTTTGCGGGCAAACCGAGCAGTTGTCCTTGCGTAAGCCACAGGTTTGCCAACGGCGTCCCTTCGGGCATGTTGATGTGCAATCCAGTCTGAACCCGCTGGCCTCCACCAGCAACAATAATCGGCAGATCGTTGTATTGATGGGTTGACCCATCGCCAAGACCTGAACCATATGTAAGCAACGTATTGTCAAGGAGCGTCTTGCCATCTGCCTCCTCAATTGCATCCATTCGCTCAACAAGAAATGCGAATTGTTCCATATGGAACCGATCCAGCTTGAGCAGATCATCAATGGCTTCGGTCTGATTGTGTGACATTTGGTGGTGACTCCGAGGCTTATCAAACACGCTCTCATAGAGGAAGGGCGTATCCCACCGCTCTGGGCCGACCATGAATGTCGCGACATTTGTCAGTCCGGCCTGCAACGCAACCACCATCAAATCGCCCATCAACCGAATGTACTCGCCACGGGGCAGGTAGGCGTCGGGCGGCTCCTCGAGCGATACGGCAGCGAGCTCCGCCTTCATCTTCTCAAGCCGCTCGGTTTTTCGCTCGATGGACCGAATCGCCTCAAGATACTCGCCGAGCTTATGCCGGTCACCTGCAGCAAGCTGACGATTCAGGTCGCGCGCATCTTCGAGGACTAGGCTCGTGACCTCACGGTACCGGTCTGACTCAGAACGAGAAAAGAGCCGACGATACATTGCCCGAGGATCGCGGATCGAGGGTGCCACATGACCGGTTCCATACCAGGAAATATTATCGAAGTAGATCGACTCCCGATTGTCTTTGTGACTATTACAGCTGAACTCAAGTGTCGGAAAAGGTGTCGTTTTTCCAATCTCATCGGCAACCAAATGGTCAAGCGTCCGATCGAGAGGCCAAGCAGTCCCTTCAATCGTGTACGGCTTCGCGCTACTCAAATAGCACGAGGCACACTGCGCATGGACGTCAGTTCCCTGCTGAAAGGTGCGGTCCATACCTGTAATCAGAGTCACTTTTGCTTTGCTTGCCTCAAGGGGCTGCATTGTCGGCGTGAGATTTGCAAGCGGGCGAACTGAAAAATCCGGGTCCTGCCGGCCGAGCGACCTCATCTTGTTGCCCAAGTTTCCCTTGGGAATAACATGATCCGCTTCCCCCGGAAAAAAGCCTCGTCGCACCACGCCGATCGGAACATAGAAATGCGCCATACGGAGTGGACCGGCACGGTTTGGGGCGGCAGCAACGAGGCTCTCTAACCACGGCAATGCCAGACTTGAGCCAGCGATACCACGCAAGAACCCCCGCCGTGTTGATAACTGCATCAGAGCGTGTCCTTTGCCTATGAAACGAAGACCGAAAATATTCCTTTAGCGATCTCCTGCCGTCTGAAATGGCTCACTTGCAAGCACCTCACGAACCAAGGTCTGCATGCGGTCACCATCGGCCGCCGTTCGCCGTGCAATAGTGCGAATGGCCTCCCTATCAGCGACGGTCAACTCCCGCGCGACCGCGAAGGCCAACAAGTGCCCCGCGAGGGCCTCAATAAAACGCCGTTTCTCTGCAAGCACAGCGTCCTTGAACTCCACCGGAGTGCGGAACAGCCGGAATCGAAAAAGCTCTCCGGCAGCATCAACGACCCGACCATTTGTATAGACATCTCGCCACGCCCCAACCGCATCGTAGTTTTCGAGTGCGAAACCAAGCGGGTCAATGCGTTCATGGCACCCTCGGCAATCAGCTCGCTGACGGTGCATCGCGATCCGCTCGCGGAGGGTACGTTCCGCCTCAGCACCGATCGGGTGTTCAGCAAGAGGTGCAACGTCCGCAGGAGGTGGAGGAGGAGGTGCATTGAAGATCACACTGGCCACCCAAGCCCCACGCGAAATCGGCTTCGTTTGTTCAGAACCAGATGTCATCGTCATGACAGCGGCATTCGTAATCAGCCCACCTGTACGCCTGTCGGTGACTGGCACCCGGTAAAACGTGAGCTGTGTGACCTGATTTGCCTTGCCTCGCGGACGCAGGTCCCGAGGGGTTGCCAACTCGCCATATGCCCGCTCGAGATGTTCCGAACGATAGGTGAAGTCCGGGTCAATGAGCTGGGTAATCGGCCTGTTCTCCACGAAGATCGTCTCGAACAGAAGCAGTGGCTCAAGCATCATGTGCATGCTGGCACGATACTTGGAGAAGTAAAATCCTGGGAACTTCTCGCGGTTTGGCACCGATGAGATAAGCCGTTCAAGCTGCAGCCACTGTCTCGGAAAACTGTCGAGGAATCGCTTTATCTTTCGATCGGACAGCATCCTCGTGATTTCAGCATCAAAAACGTGCTTATCCCGCAACTGTTCCTTTGACGCCAGGCTGAGCAGCCGCTCGTCAGGCAAACTGCCCCAAAGAAAAAAAGAAAGACGTGAGGCGAGCGCAAAGTCTCCACCTGTCGAGTCATCGTGCAAATAGAGAAACCGGGGAGAGGCCAGAATTGCCGCCGCCACTGACTTCATTACATCCGTAAATCCGGCACCTTCGGAAAGCTTTGCGTGAGCAAATGCTGTGTACCGCTCAAGCGTTGCAGCATCGACTGGCTGCCGAAAGGCCTTTGCAAGAAATGGTTCAAGTCGCGGCTTGATAACGTCATGATAATCTCCTGGCTGTGCTGGGGGCTTGAAGAAGGTATCCCACACACCAACGTTTTTGCGCGTAAAATCTGGACTCGTCGTGATCGACTGCCCGAGATTGAGCAAGGACTCAAGTAACAGCGGGGAAAGTGAGAGATGGTCCGCCCGGTTGTCATAGCCATGCTCCGCGCGGAGGTCTTGCGGAAATGCCGCCACACCCGCAAGTCGCGGCTCGATCAACTGCGACTTTCCCAGCGGACGATTGCCGACATGCACGGTGTCAGGCATGGCACCGGACTCGGGCTGAAAAGAGTCTCGGTAGTACCGCAAAATCTGCTCAGGAAGCGTGAAGACGGCACACCGCAGGCCAAACAAGTCGGTGACGGCATTGCTGTATTGAAATCGGTTCATACGACGGATTGGTGTCGTAGCCCGCTTGATGTGCGAGACGGCATCTCGCTCGATCTCATACAGGCTTTCAAGCACTTCGACGCGGAGCTCCTCAGGCAAAGGTTCCATATCCTGTGGTGGCATCTCACGACGATCGAGCACCCCGACAATGCGGGTCAACAACTCCGTGTCTGTTCGCAACGCTGTCTCTTTGAATGCGGCAAACGACACACCCAGTACGTCTTCACCACCTTCTTCATGACAGTCAATGCAGTGGTGCTGAATGGCTCTTTCCAGAACTAATTCGGCATACGTGGGCGTTGCAACCAACCCCACGAACAGCACATGCACATACCGCATGAAGCCCCACCAGGAGCCCCCATCGCGTCGCATGTTCGTAGCCGAAATCTGAGAAGCCATTCTGCTCCTTCTTCTTTTAATTCTGCCCGACGCATATGGAGCGAGAAACCCCGGCTCCAGCACTCCTCCGTCGCGATGTTGTACTGCGTCGTTGGTGACGAGAAAACGAACTGTCCTTGACGTCCGCTCAAGCAACAAATGCTGGGGAACGATCTTGCCCCGCCACCCCAGCCGCCACCATATCAATTAGCCCTAAAGAACGCGGCTCCCGGACGGACAACAGTTCTTCCACTTAACGCTGCCGAAAGGCGAACACTCCGCGCTTATTCGCCACCACGATGTCTCGCTTACCGTCACTGTCCAGATCGGCCACGGTGACTTGGGTCCCCACACCGCTATCATCATCGACGAGATGCGGCTCAAAACTGGCCTTGCCCGTGGCGTCGTCGCGGACCAGTTGAAACCAGTAGAGCACTGGCGCTGCATTGGGCTCCGGGTCTTTCATCGGCCCATGCGCCCACCGGCGTTTCCCGGTCACGAAGTCGGTCAGCCCGTCGCCGTTTATGTCGGCAGCCGCCAGCGCATGCGGCTGCGTGAAGCAGATTCCCTGTGGATGCTCATCCGCCGAGGTGCCGAGGATCTGATGCTCACGAAACCGGCCGTCAGCATCCTGCCGGAACCAGCCGATGCCATACCCATGAGCGTCGTAGCTCGTCACCACGTCGTTTCGCCCATCCCCATCGACATCGAACACAAGCATCTGTGCACCCCCGCGGGCATCAGCCGGCCCAAAGGGCCCTGGATGGAATGGCCAGATTGCATTCTGATCGATGTTTGCCGGCTGCTCGAACCAACCGTCCTTTGAAAGGATGTCGACCCTGCCGTCACTGTTGACGTCACCAGCGCCCGCGCCGTGTGTATAGCGAAAATACTTCTTGTCGTTCTCGGGACTGCGGGGGGTGATGGGCCTGAATCTGGCCGGGGCAAAGGGGGTAGCCCAATCGATTTCGGCAAAGCCAAGCCGGCCGCCGAGTTCCGGTCCGCTCGACTGGCAAAAAAGTTCCGGCCTCCCGTCGCCGTTGATATCGACGAGCCCCGGTGATTCCCCGTCGGCAACATCGAACACAGCGTGCCTCTGCCACTCCCCGCCGCCCGCACCGGGATTGACAAAGACCGCTGCTGGCTCACCCGGCAGGTCATAGACGAGGATGTCCGGCCGCTCATCCGCATTGAAGTCATGGGCAAACATCAGAAAGTAGTTGGAGTAACCACGGGCTGGGTCGTAGGGGGTCTTGGCAGGCCCCTTGGCGTTCTCTCGCGGCGGGGTGTACTCCGTGCGGCGTGAAAACCCGGGGCCGTGCCAGATCAAGTTACCCGCCGCTATGTCGACGTGGCCATCTCCGTCAAAATCGGCCACGGCGCAGCCCTCAGCTACGAACCGCTCTGTAATCACGTGCTTGTCAAAGGTGACGTCGGCCGCCTCCAGCGTTGCCGCCGCACCACCAAGACAGATGGCAAGCGTCCCTGTTACCACGGCTTTGAACCGGCAGCGTTCCTGGGACCAAACCTCTCGGCCACTCACACGACGCTGCTCACCCCGCTCTCCTGCATGCACGGAGGCACCGTTGACTCGCTGAAGCGTCTCCCTCCTCCCATGCTGGAACGGAGTGGTTCGCTGCGTGGCCAACTGGCAGACCGCCTGATCGGTGCTGCGGACAGGGTTTACACGCGTCATCGAAAAACCCTCATCCCGGTTTCTTCACTGGCTGAATCTTGTTTTTGATTTTGTTCACCGTCTTGTTGGCAGCGGCCTCCAATCCAGGAGTTTTGGCCGCTTCTTCAGCCACCGCAAGCGTTGCCGGGCTCGGATATCGCACAAGGATCTCAAGCACTGCCTTACGGTCCTCTTGTGCGGTAGCCGCAGCGAGTGCCTCGCGGCACATGGCCGCACGCTCTTCGTCGGAAAGGACAAACTGCCGGGCAATCCGCAGATACCCTCGCAAGGCCCGGGTTTTGAAGGTTCCACCGGGCTCAGCGGTCGCAATCTCCAAGAGCACAGGCGCGGCATCCGCCGTCATCCACTTGCCCAACAAGCGGGTGGCGGCGTCCTCAAGAAACTGCTCGCCGGAGCTGCCAGCTTTGGCCATCGTCTCTACCGCCTTTGTCCCGCCAACCTCAGCGAGCACCTCGAGCAACATCACCTTCATTCCGGTTGGCGTTGCAGCCAGAGCAGCGGCGAGTTTGGCCGCACAGCCCTCGCGATCCGGCATCCGCACACTCGCTTCTCGTAGCGCCGTCCGGGCGGCTTCCCCCTCGGTGTCGCTCTTCGGTGTCGTCGCCGCCCCAATCAGGAGGTCGAGATGCTCAAGGTCAATGATCGAACCCAACGCCAGGATGGAAGCGGTACGCACGTTTGCATCGGGATGGTCGACCAGCGGCAGCAGGTCGGTGATGGCGTCGATCCGGCGGCGGCCGATCAGTTCCACAATTGCAGGCAGGGTGTCCGCGTCCGCTTTGCTCAGTTGCTGGGTGATCACGAGATCGACTGCCTCACCGGGAAGCACAGCAACCGCCGACCGCGCTGCCTCAGCGATCTCGTGATCGTCATCGGTCATCACCGCCAGGAGGGTTCTGGTCACGGCAGCATCACCCATCTGCCCAAGCCCCCTGATTGCGGCGAGCCGAACCGGCTTCTCGCCCGTTCCGGCTGCCTTGGTCAGCGGTGCGAGCACAGACTCTCTTGCGTGTCCCGCACTTCGCTCGACGAGCACGTCGATCAGAATTGTCGCCCGGTCCATGGCCCCTTCGGCCGTGGACCGCTCAAACTGCTTCACAAGTGCTGCGTCGACCGCGGCGGCCAACGCCTCGTCTCGTGCATCACTGCGGCCAAGGTCGCGGGCCGTGAACACCGCCATGTTGGCAAGCCGCCGATTGGGCGACTGAAGTGCTTCAACCAGCAGCGGGATCCCAGCAATCCCCTTGGCAATAACCATGCCACGGATCGCCTCGGCCCGACGCTGATCAGACACCGCTGCCGACTGGATACGGTCAAAGAGCGCGAGTGCCTCATCGGTCCTTCCCGCCGACTGGAGATTGGCCGCGCAGAGCACCGCAGCTCGCGCTAGGCTATCGAGCCGCTCTGCTGATGACGCCTTTCCAATGGCCCCAGCCAACGCGGCCGCCGCTTTCTCACTGGCAATCTGTCCAAGTGACCAGGCCGCCGCCCCGGCTATTTCAGCGTCGTCTGCAGCCAGTTTGTCGGCCAGCAGCGGCACGGCCGCGGCATCCCGACGGACGCCGAGCGACGTCAGCACCCCCACCAGCAGCCGTCCGTCAAGGTTGCCCGCAGCCTCACGCAGTGCTGCTGATGCCTCATCACCAGGAATTGCCTCCAGGGCAATCCGAGCCCAAGAGGCGAGCCGTGGATTCGCGAGGAGTTCGGCCAGGTCATCCACCGCTGCGGCTGAGCCGTTCACGGCCAGAAACTTGCAGGTAATCGCCTTGTCGGCCTCAGGAGCATCGCTCCGTAAAACCGCCAGCTGTTCCGCCTCGGTTGCCTGCGGCCCTGGAGCAGCAACCGCAGGCACCGCCACCAGCACCACGAAGGCCGCTACCAGCCCCGGCACGATCATCGACGTCAGGAATCTTCCTGTGTGTTTCATTCTTGTGTTCCCATTCATGCCTGCCACGGCTCCCGCCGCGCCTCCGAGCGCAACCGGTTGGCGGCCTCATCATCGATGAACCGGTAGGTCTCCAGGTCGAGCTTCACCGGTCGTCCAAGATAAATCGCGATATTGGCAGCGTGACAGGCGAGATGAGCATTGCAGGCTGCCACAGCATTGCCCTTGGGCTTGCCGCGTGTCTTGACACAATCCAGAAAGTCACGGACGTGGAACGTGGCCGGGTACCCACCGATCTCCTCGACCTTGCGGCCGGCGAGTAGTTCCGGGGAGGACAGCACCATCTGGCCGCTATCACCGGCCTCAACCCAGCCTTCAGTTCCCTCGAACCGCACGGGGCAGGAGCCCAGCGGTATCCAGCCCTTCTCGCGAAACACGAGTTCCACCCCATCGGCATAGCGACAGACAAGCTCGTCTTTCTTCGGTGGTGCATAGTCCACCGGTGGTGGGCAGTCGTTGACCGCCCACTGGCAGAGATCCACACAGTGCGAGCCCCACTCGAGCACCCCGCCCCCCACTAGGCCGCCACCCTTCTCAAAGTTAAACCCATCCGCAAACGTGCGGGCGTTGAACGGCCGCCAGGCAGCGGGACCAAGATACATGTCCCAGTCGTCGACCGATGCATCGGGCATGGGCTGGGCCGGCAGCCAGCCGCTGGTCTTTGCCGTCATGCCTCGGGGATGGGCGTAGACGCGAGTCAGCTTGCCGAGCCGGCCGGTCCGGGCCAGTTCACAGGCAAACGCAAAGTGAGGCAGGTTCCGCCGCTGGGTGCCCGCCTGAAACACCGTGCCACAGCGGTGCATCGTGTCGCGGTGGGCAAGCGTCTCAACAATGTTTTTTGTACAAGGCTTTTCGCAATAGATATCCTTGCCCGCAAGCGCCGCCTCCATCGCCATCAGGGCATGCCAGTTGGGACCGGTGGCGATCAGGACCGCGTCGATATCGTCGCGATCGAGCAGGTCCCGAAAGTCGCGGTAGGTTGTGCAGGCCGTTGTGCCATGGTGCGCGTCGACCTTGGCCTTAAGATGGCTGCGGCGGCCTTCCTTGACGTCGCAGATCGCAGTGAACTGCACGTCGGGCTGTTCGAGAAAGCAACCGAGGTCATACTCGCCACGACGACCAATGCCGATTCCACCGACGACAATCCGCTCACTCGGCGGCACGGCACCGTCGAGCCCGAGAGCCGTAGCAGGGATAATCGTGGGGGCAGCGATGGCTACTCCACTTGCCAGGCTTCCGCGAATAAAGTCGCGGCGGCTCGGTGGATGTGATGCAGGCTGCATCGGAATGGACTCCTTCTGATTGGAGGCTGGTTTCCTGGACATCACCTCTCTTATGTCCTCCCCCTGGCGACCTTACGAGCAACCCACGTGGCCACGCTCTTCAAAAGCGAAGCCGGTGGGGCGTACCCAGAGGACGAGTACCGTAACCCCGGGTTGACGCAGCGGTCAAACCAGCGAGCCAGCCTGCGTTCCGGCGTGCCTCTTAGGGTTCAATCAAGCCCTGCTCACGTCGCTCGGCATTCAGTTCTCTGACGATTTCTGTGATCTTCGTAGCCTTGCTTGGATCAGGCTTGGACACCCATTCACCAGAACCTTTCCAGTCAGGGCGAGACCATGCACGAACATAGTCGATGCGATAGGTTGCGGGAAATTCCTGGTCCTTTGGAAACGGCAGCCAGCCCATGAATTCCATATCAAAGATCATGCGTTCCGGAACGTGCCATGCGACGTTCCGCGTGGTCCGAATACAGTGGCCGTCAACGAAGGAGCGAATCCATTCCGGGGACCAGACGAAGTTGATCGTGTGGTAGCCCTCGTGCCAGACGAAGGGAGCCTCCCAATTCGCCCAGTTCGCCCAATGGCGATCGGTCTCGGGCTCCTTGCTCACGTGCATGTTCATACCAAACCGTTTTTCATGACCAGGGCAGCCGGCTGGGAGCTCAAACACATCCAGTTCATTCCCTCGAACAATCGGCTTGCCACCTGATTCTGACTCTTTCTGCGCACTGCCGATGAACCACCATGAACTGGTGCAGGTGGTGTTTGCCACCTTGACGCGAACCTCGAAGCATCCGTAGGTCACCGCTGTCTTGGATACAACACTCGACGCCGAATAATCTTCATATCGGCGAGTTTGTCCCTCATAGAACGTCACGCTGGGAAGCGTGGGATCCTTTTTCACCATCAACTGCAATTCACCATCACGAACGCGAACGTTTTCTGGGAGAAATCGGCCCGGAATGCGGCCATGCCAAAGCGGATTGTGGTCCCACCATTTCACCGCATCGAGGGCATCGCCAGCAAACTCATCCGTCATCGCATCGTACACCTGCCAATTGCCGACGTTGGCCTGATCGATGAGCGGCAACGCAGGATTGTTGTGCGAGGGCGTGGCCGGAACTGGTCCTCGATGCGTCCAGCCTCCAACGTCACGGGCGGCATCGACGCTCCATTTGCGAACCAGATAGTCCTGCACCGCCTCAAAATCAGCAGGATTTCGAAACGCGTGATCATAGATTAGCAACTCGGCAACATCGGCCTGCATGCCCACGGATTTGTTCTCGCTGGCCAAACCACCAATCACAACAGGCAGTCCGGCGACGTCCATTTTTGACGTGGAATAGATGGCGAACTCGAATGCTTCCGCACTGCCGCGTGGTGGCATCGACATTGCCAGTCCGTTGCCTTCATTGTCATTTTTGCCGCTCTCTGCCGCGCTGATGAGTCGCTGCCACTTCTTCTCGGACGCCTGCTCAGCAGTGCGTCGGGCAACAACGAACACCGTAACTGGTCCAGTCGCATCTCTCAGTTTCGGTGTCCGCAGCAGTGTCGGCTTGCCGTCGAGAGCAAAGCGGACCATTGGTGGCTGTTCGTTCAAAAGCGTGGGACCAATTCCTTCCGCTTCTGCGTGATGTCCCTTCGGCGACTTGTCCCGCCACTGCGAAATCCGGCTCACCCCATCCTTTCTCATTGACTCCGCATCCGCAGCATCCAGCCAGAGCACCAGCCTCTCCTGCGGCGGAGCTTCAGCCCGCACTGGCGTGCTTCCACACCAGACACACAAGAACAGCAGCACCCAGTGTCGTGCCAGCAGTTTCGTCATCGGATTGTTTCTCGCAGTTGATTCACCATGACAGCCCGTCCACGAGGATGAGCCTTCTTCAATGGAGACCCTGCCCTCGACACCTGACCCGTTCGCTTCAAGGAGACCATATCGAAAGCAAGAATCCAGGTGGGGCTGCAAACCATGGGGAGGCAACGGTGCTACCACGGGGCACGGGAGGTAAAGGGTTTTTTAGTGACACGACCCACCCACGGAGGTGACACTCAGCTCCTCTGCCGTCAAGCAGACATGCGTGGGGGCTGGCAATCTCTTGGTCCGCTCTGGGCGATTTGCTCGACCCGTTCGGCTGGGTGTGAGCGAAAACGTCGAGTTCGCATCGCTCGGTCTCGATGCTGACGGGCACCCAATCGGGGTTGTCGTCACTCCTCCGCGCTCGCAGGCTCGCGAGGCTCCTCGCTTCTGATGTAGTCTGGCTGGAAAACATCCCTGTTCAAAAGGCGAGGCGTGCCTCACTGTTGCGTCGTGCCGACGGCTGTGCCTTGCGAAGGAAATTTCGGTTATGAGCAAGAAACCAAGACAGATGCGTATCGTCGCTGGCCTGCTGCTGGCTGTTTGGTTGACACAGGCACCTCCTCTGCACGCACACTCTCAAGACGCCAGCCTGAAGGTCATGTCATACAACATTTTCCGCGGCGGTACGCAGCGTGGGCAGCCACTCTCGCAGACTGCCAAGGTGATTCAGCACGCGAAGGCCGACGTGGTCGGCGTCCAGGAAACGCGTTCCCCGCGTGGCGATAACGCGGAACAATTGGCGGAGTTGTTGGGCTGGAATCACAGCGTGGGCAACAAGGTCACGATCTTGACTCACTATGAGATTGTCGAGCAGCTTCGCAGTGGCATCAAAGTCAAACTGCCTACCGGCAAGGAGGCCTACGTCTTCAACCTGCACCTGCCGTCGAACCCTTACCAGCCCTACCAACTTCTAGGCATTCAGCCGAAGTGGCACAAACACAAAAACACTCCTTTCATCACAACAGAGGCGGAGGCAATCGCCGCCGCCAGCGCGGCCCGTGGGAAAGAGATCACAACCCTGCTTCAGGAGATCCGTTCACTGCCCGACCAACAGGCACCCGTGTTTGTCGTCGGCGATTTCAACGAACCATCCCACCTCGATTGGACCGAAAACGCGGCGAAGGCCGGTCGCCACCCACTTTCAGTGGCCTATCCCACTTCCCGGAAGATGGCCAGCGCCGGCTTTGCCGATGCCTGGCGAGCAGTGCATGCCGACGAGATGACCCGACCGGGCTTCACCTGGTCCCCGCTCACAGCAGCCGATGACCCAAAGGATCACCATGACCGCATCGACTTTGTCTACTTCAAAGGCGAAGGAGTTGATGTGACGGAGGCGAAGATTGTCGGTGAAAACGAGGCCCATGCAGACATCGTGGTCTTACCCTACCCATCTGACCATCGGTCCGTGGTGGCGACTTTTGTATTTCGCAGTCCATGAACCATGGCAACGTCGAACTGACCGACCGTGCTCGGCATGGTTCACTGAGCCAACGCGGCCCCTGCCAGCCGATGCCTCCAGCCCACCGGCTGGGTCCAGGCCTCGGCTCGCTGCTCCGGCCACACCGGATCCCGCGGAGGCTGACTTGAGGTCACCACCGCCCGCACATACAGCTCTTCCCCGGTCAGCTGATACTCCGCCGCCAGTCCTTCAACTCGCCCCACCTCAATTCCAATACGGGGTGCCTCAGCGTCACCCTTGGGGAAGGAGGCGATAAATCGCGTCGTGAAGGTGGCGTCATCATCGGGCTCAATCGTGAGGCTAAGCCTCTGGCTTTCCAGATCATAGTCACACCGGGTCAGCGTAATGCCGGTCGATGCATAGAAGGAACCAGCCTTCATCGCTCGCAAAATTTTTTCTGGGGTCAGGTAAGTTGCCTGAACCATCACCCACCCCCGCCCCGGCCGTGAAAAGTTTCCTTCCTGCTCGGCGGCGTGATAGTTGTGGCAGTCGTCCGTGGCCACGCCAAACAATGGTGGTGTTTGCAGGTCATCAAGCCGAATGGTGTTCGCGATATCCCAGAGCGTTTCAACAGACGGGTGATCCTTGTCACCCCGCTGATTGACCCCCGGATGCCCGTTGAACACCTCCACATGGCGTTCCAGGGTTGCCTGGGCGAGGTCAGCAGCGGTCACCCCCCACCCGAAGTTGGGATGGTTGAGATGGGCAAGGATCTCCCGGCCTGACCGCTCCGCCTGATCCTGCACCGCCCGAAGATTGGCCTGGATCGCCTCGGCCACGGTTTCTCCACCAACCGGCTGAATCGCCTCCTCAATATTACTGGCGTTGATGTGCAACGGCTTGCCCGCCACGCGATCGCTGATCTCCTCCCCAGGAATCATCAAAAAACGTCCCCGCTCCTCTACCAGACAGCGAAACTCATCGAACGGCTTGAGTCGAATCTCGGCTGTCTCATTTCGCGTCCGCCGCTCAACCCAGGCAGGCCCAAAACGCTCGAGATAGGTTTCAATCACCTGGTCTCCGCCCCGCTTGATGACTTTTTTCTCGGCGATCCAGCGTTTGCCTGACGCGAAGATGTTGTGATCCGACAGTGCCAGGAAGTGGTATTCATGATCGCGGTACCAGGCGGCCACCATCTCCGGAAAATCATCCCCGTCACTCCAGAGCGTGTGGGTATGCAGATTACCCTTCCACCACTTTGGTGCTGCGTTGGCCAGCTCCGGATCAGCAGCACCCGCCACCCGCAGGGCCGCGACCACCAGGGCGAGCCCGAAGCATGCCGCCCGTAGACCGCCCCGCACCGCCAGTGACGCATGGTCTCCAGATTGTCGCGGGGACCGCGATGGTTCGTATTTTCTCAAAACCCGCATCGACTCTACCCGCATCGACTGAAGTTGAACCGGTGTCACAGTGGGCCCCTCGTTGCTTGCGTCATACCGTGTTGCCTCTGCCGTCGCGGACCATGACCGCCGGGCGAACACAGGCGTACCCTACCGTTGCACCCAGCGGCGGGCAACCAAACCGCTCACCCGTCACAGCCCCGGCGGCTTCTCACCGAGAAGCCGCACACGGCCGGGCAGCACACGAATGTCCAGCGGCAGTTCCCCACCCGGGTCACCATCAAGCTGATACGGCACCGAGGCCTCTGACTCAAACCGCAGCCAGGTCGCCCGTTCAATGTGCGTGTCGTCCCAGGCGTGATGCCCACCCCAGACCACACCATAGAGATATCGCAGGCCGTTCCACCAGTGCCCTCGGCGGAAGCAGCAGACATCGAGCAGCCCGTCAGCCGGATCACCTGCTTTCACAAATTGTAGTCCGAGGGCATACCGGGGAAGATTGAAGACGTACGCCCAGCGGGCCACCACCGGTGGCCCGCCTTCCGACGATGCCATCCGAATCACTGGATACCGATACCGGGCAACAGCCTCGACAATCGGGCCCAACCATGTGCTGTGCCGAATGTGACCAGTGCGACGGGCGTCAACCAACCGAACCACCTCAGCATCGAAGCCAAGCGAAGCGACTGACAGAAAGAGGCGGCCATTCGCTTCACCCGCGTCGATCGTGAAGTTCTTCCCTTTATCAATCCGTTCACAGAGGCGGTCAATGTCACGATCGAAGCCAAGCTGCCGTGCCAGCAGGTTCTCGGTCCCCAAGGGCAACACCGCAATTGGAAGCGAACGGTCCGCCCAGTTCGCAACCATGCCGACCGTGCCATCACCACCAGCGCAGACCACACACGTCAACTCGGCAGACTGCTGGTCTACCTGATTCGGCATTGTCTGGAGGCACCGCCTGATCGTCTCCGGATCACACTCCCGACTTACCCGGAAGCCACGCTCCGCAAGACCTCGCACTAATTGGTCGAGCAGCCGACCTGCATCAGCCGCCCCGGCCCGCGGATTCTCCGCAATCAGTACGGTCCGTTCGCTGCTCGCCATCCGTTCTCACCCAACCAACGAGTCCCAAGAGCCATCTGCTGCGGCCTCCTAGCCGCCATTGTGCCACGCCACGTGAAAACGGTGCCATCTGACCACCACCGACCCAACCAGTCCGCGAAACCCTGTGGCCTGGGTGATGCCACCCGGTTCGCACGATTCGCCACATTCGCCGCGAAGATTTTTTCATTTTCCGGCCACTCGCTTCGAAACCAGCGAGCCGAGTAGTGCGTATGTTTGAAGCATGACCACACCTCTCCAGGCCAGCCGACTGATCCGCAATCACATAAGCCTCAGCCTGCTCTGGCTCGTGCTCATGAGCGGCATCAGCCCTGCAGCCAGCCCGGCAGGCGTTGTTGACGACACTGCGCTGGCTCGCCGCTTCGTCGAGGGTCTTGCGGCCGTCGTCGCGGCGGGTGACAACTTCACGCTCACCTCTGAACAGGCTGCCCGACAACTTGCCACCGCTGCAGGCAACCAGGCTCCCCTGCCACTCACAGAAACCCTCTGTACCCTCCAGGCCGACCGATCACTCTACAAGGCGGTGACGCCGGCGATCGTGGTTGTCGGCTCAATCTACAAATGCGGCAACTGCGCCGACTGGCATCTGGGAGGGATGGCCAGTGGCTGGATCCTCTCCGCAGATGGTCTGGTGGTGACCAATCATCACGTTCTGGGCGAGTCTGCCTCGCATCGGTTTGGAGTGATGACTGCCGACGGCACGGTCTACCCGATCTCCAGGGTCGTCGCGGCTGACGAAGCCGGGGATGCGGTCATCGTTCGCATCGACACCGGAGGGAGCCGGCTGCCGTCCCTGATGCTGGGCACACCTGCCGACTGCGGTGACGACGTCACCGTCATCAGCCATCCGGCCGGCCGCTTCTACAGCCTGACCACTGGCGTTGTGTCGAGATACCACCGCCAGCCACCGGAGCCGACGAAATTTACTCCCGACCAGCCAGCGGGGCAGACCATTCGCCCCGTCTGGATGAGCATCACCGCCGACTATGCCGTCGGCAGCAGTGGCGGTCCGGTCTTTGACGAGGCTGGTCGCGTCGTCGGCATGGTCTCTCGGACCTATTCCAGTCAGGCAGGCCGCAACCACCGCCGGCAGAGCACCCTTGGCGAACAGATGGTCTTCAAAGATTGCGTCTCACTCGACACGCTGCAGAGACTCATCCGTCCCGCACCCTAACGGCATTCTGTGGAGTGCTCGCTGCCCCCTGCTTACTCCCCCAGCCCCAGGTCCATTCTCCGTTTTTCAAGCTGCTCGGTGCCCCCCTCGACCACATAGCCCGCTGATTCAAGCGCAATTCGCAGGTCAGCCTCGGCCATGAGGGCATCCTCCTGACAGAAAAACGTCTGCGTGAACTCCTCGGGCACGAGGTCAAAGCGGGGACGAACGAACCGCCGATGGCAGGTCTGGCTGTGGAGCCGCTGGCCACGAACCGTGCGATGCCCTTCCCGGTGCTGGCGGATGCGGTCCTCAAGCAGCTGGCTCGTCTGGCCCACGTAGAGGTGGCCAACCACGGACAAGGACGAGACACCCTCAGAGGGCGGACTCAGTTCAATCACGTAGAGGTGCCAGACTGACAAATCGCCATTCACCGTGTATCCGTCACAGCGGAGTCGCTGCCGCAATCGCTTTTCGGCTGCCTTGATCGTGTCCCGTTGACTGGGACTGAGAAATGGCTGATCCCGTCCGCCTGGCTGACCCGCCGCTGGCATCGCCTCATAAACCACATTGACCACCCGCATCCGTTTCGCCCGCCGCGAGGTCTTCACCCAGCGGTCCAGATCGAGGCCCGGACGGGTTGGCAACGACTTGACCACCACCCGCGGTCGCTCAGGATGCCGCCGGGGCCCCACTAGGTCACAGGTCTTCAGGACACAGAGCCAGACCCGCCGGCTCTCAGTTGGCAGAGATCGTTGTCGAGCCATCAGGTACCATTTCCAGAGTGCTGTCCCCCGTGACACGCCCCACCGCTGCGGTGGTCCGGCCCTCGCAAAACAGTCGGTCCCATGTCGTATCTCATCATCTGTATCGTTTCCCTCGCAGCCTCAGGCCTGACTTTTTTCTCGGGGTTTGGCCTGGGGACCCTCCTCCTGCCCGCCTTTGCCCTGTTTGTACCGGTCGAGCAGGCAATCGCCCTGACCGCCATCGTTCACTTTCTCAACAGTCTTTATAAGGTGCTGCTCGTCGGCCGGCTCGTCGACCGACGGGTGCTGCTTTGGTTCGGTCTTCCGGCGATCGCCGCTGCGGTATTCGGTGCCTGGGTGCTGGGGCAACTGGCGGCTGTACCCCCACTTGCCGAATACACGCTCTGGGGAAGACACTGCGTCGTCACGCCGGTGAACCTGGCGATTGGCCTGCTTCTGTGTGTCTTTGCGCTGCTCGAAATCGTCCCCGCCACCAGTAGCCTCAGCTTTGCCCCCCGGTGGATGACACTTGGTGGCGTGGCCAGTGGTTTTTTCGGAGGCCTCTCCGGCATGCAGGGCGCCCTGCGGTCAGCCTTCCTCATTCGGGCTGGGCTCTCGAAAGAAGCATTCGTGGCCACGGGGGCCGCAATCGCCTGCCTGGTCGACCTGTCTCGGCTGAGCATCTATGCCACCCGGCTCTCCGCAGTCGCCGACAGCCTCGATCTCCCACTGCTTGCCTGCGCTGTCGGTGCAGCCTTCGTCGGTGCGACTCTTGGCCGCCTGGTTCTTGCCAAGGTGAAACTGGTAGCCGTGCAGCGCATCGTCGCCGCCATGATGCTCGTGGTTGCCGTCTATCTCATCGTCGGGCTCCGCTGACACGGGACTGCTGCCGGAGGCACCGCCCTACGACACCACCCGGCTTGGTTGCCTGGCTTCAATCTCCTCACCTACCTTGCACCGATCACCAGCCATATCAGGGACCAGCCCGCTACTGATCCCATTCCTTCAATCTTTTTTCTCTCATCGGATTCCCCTCATGCTCTGCCGCCTTATTTACCGCAGCACGGTTGTTCCACCGTTTGACTTTGACGACCTCCGGTCGATCCTGGCTGCGAGCGAACGCAATAACCCTCCGCAGGGCATCACCGGCGTCCTGATGACGGCTTCCATGCAATTTTTGCAGGTCATGGAGGGCCCCAGCGACAACATCAACGAACTCTACCGGACCCTCCAACGGGACACCGGGCATGAACACCTCCGTCTGGTCGAATTCACTGCCATCCAGCAGCGGCTATTTGATGGCTGGGCCATGCGTGGCGTTCACCGGCGGCTGATGAGTGATGAGCTGACCACTTTCCTTACCAAGAAGTACGGCTCCGATGAATCGGGACACCTTACCCTTCCCAGCACTGCCTTCCTGGCAACGAGCCTCCTTTTTGATGTTGCCAACACCGACATCATCGGCACCTAAAGGCTTCGCCTGATGCCTCCAGTTAGGTTGGCTGCTCGGTCGGACGCATTAGAATGTCGTGGACCTGCACATGCGGCGGGCATGACAGCATGTAGACGACTGCCTCGGCTACGTCAGCAGCCTCCAGCACCTTGAAGCGGGAGTAAATCTCCTGTGCCTGGTCCTCTGATTTCATGTAGTGGGCAGCAAAGCCGGTCTCAACAAACCCCGGGCAGATTTCTCCCACACGAATCGGGTCGCTGGCCTCGCGGAGTTCCATCCGCAGTGATTCAGTCAGTGCCCGCACCGCATGCTTTGTCGCCGCATACAGTCCTGCCCCCGCCGGCACCCGCTGCCCCGCCATTGAGCCGATGTGAATGATCTGCCCTCGCCCCCCTCGGGCCCGCATGTCAGCCAGCGCCTCCCGCGTACAGATACAAAGCCCGAGCACGTTGACCTCAAGCATTTCCTGCCACTCGGCCACCGTGCCCTCGGCGAGTAACGCAGCATGGCCGAGGCCCGCGTTGTTGATCAGAACATCGACCCCACCAAACCGCTCCCGAGCCGCCGCAAACGCAGCCTGCACAGATTCTTCATCGCGGACATCACACCGAACCGCCAGTGACTGCTCGCCAAGTGGATCACTCGCAGCCAGCACCTCAGTCACCCGGTCCCGCCGGCGGGCACAGGCCACCACCCGCATGCCCTCGGCGAGTAAGCGACTGACAATCGCAGCCCCGATGCCACTGCTGGCACCGGTGACCAGAGCCGTCTGTCCGCTCCACTGCTGCACTCCATGGTCCGTCGAGGAAACTGTCGTCATGCCTGCTCTTCTTCCTGTGTGCTATCGTGTCCTCATGCGCAGCTGCGCACCGCCCTCCCACCTTACCATGGTGCTACCCAGTCCAGTCACCGTCCCAGGGCCTGACCTTTATGCATTCACCAGCAGCTTCCTCGTCACCCGAGAGCGAGCAGACCATTTTTGTGACCGGGGCCACCGGCTACGTCGGCGGCCGGCTTGTCCCCGCCCTGCTTGAAGCAGGCTTCCGTGTTCGCTGCCTCGTCCGGGAACCCCGCAAACTCGACGCCCGGCCGTGGCGGCAGCACCCCCACCTGGAAGTCGTGGCAGCCGACCTCGAGGATCGTGAAGCAGTCACCAGAGGGCTCACTGGCTGCGCTGCGGCCTACTATTTGGTTCACTCCATGGTGGCCACTGGCGGAACCTATGCCGACCGTGACCGCGAACTCGCCCGGAGTTTCGCGAATGCTGCCCGGGCTGCCAGCCTGCCCCGCATCATCTACCTCGGCGGCCTCGGTGAGATGGGGGCTGATTTGAGTGAACATCTCCGGTCCCGTCGCCAGGTTGAAGAAGAACTGGCCTCATCCGGGGTGCCGGTGACGACCTTTCGCGCGGCGATGATCATCGGCTCAGGCTCGGCCTCCTTCGAGATTCTCCGCTACCTCGTCGAGCGTCTGCCGATCATGGTGACTCCCAAATGGGTTGCCACCGAATGCCAGCCGGTCGCGATCGCCGACGTGCTCCACTGGCTGGTCCGCTGCCTGAGCGTGCCGGAGACGACTGGGAAGACGCTCGAAATTGGTGGGGCCGACGCCCTGGTCTATCGCGACCTGATGCAGGTGATGGCTGAAGAACTCGGCCTCCGGCAACGCATCATCATGCCGGTACCGGTCCTGACACCCCGGTTGAGTTCCCTTTGGATTAATCTCGTTACGCCCGTCTCGTACCGAATTGCCCGCCCCCTCGCAGAAGGCCTAAAAAATCGAGTCGTGGTTACCGACGGCACCACCCAGAAGCTCATGCCACACCAACCACTCGGAGCACGTGAAGCAATTCATCGCGCGCTTACCAAGATCGAACAGCATGCCGTTGAGACGCGGTGGAGCGTGGCTGGCCCCGTACCAGGCGATCCTTCATGGGCCGGTGGGACGGTCTTCAAGGACCAACGGACGGTCGACATCGAAGCGAGTCCAGCGAATGTTTATGCCGCAGTCTGCCGCATCGGTGGTGGCAATGGCTGGTACGCCGGTGATGTTCTCTGGCGGCTCCGAGGATGGCTTGACACGCTTGCCGGCGGCCCTGGATTGCGTCGCGGCAGACGCCATCCGGAACAGGTCGAATTTGGCGAGACGCTCGATTTCTGGCGGGTGGTCGGAATTGACCGTGATCGTGCCCTTTCTCTTCGAGCCGAGATGAAGTTGCCGGGCGAGGCACAGCTTGATTTCCAAATTGAACCGATTGCCACCGAACGAAAGCCACCACTCACGCGGCTCGTGATGACCGCCCGTTTTCGTCCCCGTGGACTTGCTGGGCTTCTCTACTGGTATGCCGTCGTGCCTCTTCATGAGGTGGTTTTTGGGGGCATGCTGCGGGGCATTCGCAAAACAGCTGAGATTCTTCATCGCGCAGGGGCAGTCACCCCCGGACCATCCTCTGCTGAAAAAGAACTTCCCGGCTACGGACGAGCTCGGCTCTGGCTTGGCATCAGTGGCGTTGGCAGTCTCGTCACCCTCTCAACAGCAGGTCTCATCCTCCAGCTCCCGCAGCGACTTCTTCCCGCCACGGAAAACACGCTCGGGCAGGAGGCCATGATCCTCGCCAGCTTCTTCGCCGCCTACGCCCTCTTCCACGTGCCGTTTGACTACTTTGGTGGCTATCTTTTGCCGCGTCTTTATCGCCGCCAACACCCTTCACGAACAGCGTTTTTCCTCAGCATGGCTCGTGGCGCAGGCATCCACGCCGCTCTCCTGTGGGGCATAGGCATCTGTCTGCTCGCAGCGGCTCGGACTGCTGGCGTTGTCGGCGTCATTGCAGCAACGGCCGGGATCACCCTCATGCTGCTCCGCACGAGAATCACTCTGGCCCGAGCAATCGCTCATCTGGAACTCACTCCGAGTTCACCTATTCTTCAAGAAAGCCCCGACCTACCGAACCTCCCGACGTACATAGCAGAGACAAAGGACGAAGGCTTCACGGGGGCAGTGTCTGGCGTCCTCTCTCCACGAATTCAAATAATTCCCATTCGCTGGCAGGAGATCCTCGACAACACTGCTCTTTCGGTGGCGGTGCAACGAAGACAGATGGCCATTCAAACTGGCAGCTGGTGGCGAGGCCGCGTTCTCGCCATATTGTTTTCGTTGACGGGAACTGCTTGTGTCGCAAATCTCATCGGAGCCACTCGGCTCGCAACCGCTGAGGGCATTATTACCCTCAGTCTCGGCTTCACGATCTGGTCATTCCTGGGTCTCTTGACCCTCCCAACGGTAAGCCGCCGTGGGGTCGCCGAGGTTGATCAAGCGCTTCTGAAAACCGGCTGCGGCCGTGAAACCCTGGAACGCACGATCGAATCGCTCGACCTCTTACAAGACCGCGAACGACAACGGCTGCCGGTGATCGAAACAATCTTCCACCCGATACCAAGCGTTGAGTCGCGTCTGCGGGGTCCTCATGCGACTGGCATCAAGGGCACCTGGGACGCTGCCCGAACAACCGTATTCCTCAGCGCTGCCGGCCTCAGCCTGCTCGGAAGGGCCGTCCACTGCAATTGCGGAAGACCGGCGTTGTGGGTTTTTCTTCCGATTGACTGATCAACCAGCGGCTAGTCACGGCTGTTGAGTTTGGCGAGCAGCCGGAGAATCTCGAGGTAGAGCCAGACCAGTGTCACCATCAGGGCGAAGGCCCCGTACCACTCCAGATACTTCGGGGCACCCCGCTCCGCAGCGTTCTCGATGAAGTCAAAGTCGAGCACCAGATTGAGCGCGGCGATGACCACCACCACCAGACTGAAGCCGATGCCGATCGGACCGGCACCATGGATGAAGGGAATCTGGAACCCGAAGAAGCTGCCGAGCATCGACACCAGATAGACCAGGCAGATCCCGCCTGTAGCGGCCACAATCCCGAGTTTGAAGTTCTCTGTCGCCCGGATCAGGCCTGACTGATAGGCCAGCAACAGCGCCGCCAGCGTCCCAAAGGTGCCACCCACTGCCTGAATGACGATGCCCGGGTACTGCGCCTCGAAACTGGCTGAGACGCCCCCGAGAAACAAGCCCTCGGCCAAGGCGTAAACGGGTGCGAGCATTGGCGCCCAGGTCTGCTTGAAACAGATCACCAGCGCTGTGATGGCCCCGACAATCAAGCCGCCGAACACCCAGGGCATCGCTGCGGCAGCATCACCCTCCATCGCGGAGGCTGTTCGCGACCAGGTGAAGCAGGCCGAGCAGAAGGCAAGCCCCAGCAGGAACATCGTCTTGGTCGCCGTGCCGTTCACCGTCATCGTGGTGACTGGCGCATCCTCGGCTGCCAGATCGCGGCGCTGGAGGCCAAAGGTTTCAAAGGTGCGGGCGTTGAGAACCGGGTTGCCACTCCGCATGAGTGCGTTGCCTTTCTTCGCGAGCGAAACATTTCAAGATGCGATACGCATCGACTGGGGAAGCACTGGGACTCACCCCAACCGCCTCACAAGCGGGTCCCCATCATCATAGACAGCCAAGCGGAGCCCCGTCGGCGCCAATTCCACGGGCCCGGCTAGGATTCGCGGCGAACCTCGGTGCGAGCCTCGGACCAGTTCCGACCAGCGGCCGCGTCGGCGATGCAGAGCAGGTGCAGGATCACACCAGGAATCACAAACCGATAGCCGGCCGCGACCACACAGAACCAAATAACACCGGCGAGATACTGCTTTTTGTACACCTGGCCAAGCCCCGGGCAGACGCTGAGGGCACCGGCAGCCGGACGGCTCCAGAGTTTGATGGAAGGCTCGCGGATCACAACCATCCCTCGCAGCGAGTCATGCTCGTAGCGGGTCACGGTGCCGGCCTGCAGCGGGCCAGCCGGTTGTGTCTCCGTCGCATCTGCCTCCGTTTCCGAACCGCGACCCTGCCGCCTCAACGCAGCCTCTCGCAGGGCCACATCCTGCTGAGCTTGCGACCGCTGCCGAGCGGCCCGAAAAAGGTCAACACCCTGGAGCAGGCCGTGGCCCACCGCCATGCCCAGTAACCGTCCGAGCCGGCCGATTTCTGGCGCGAGACAGACGAAGAGCAGCGGACCACCAAACGCCAACAAGGCGGTCGCCAGCGGCGTCGGCCGCACCAGCATGAAGATGCCGCCAAGCGCAGCCAAGAGAAGCCCGCCGAGGGCAAACAGATAGCGTGGCGGAAGCGTCTCCAGGCTCAACTGCACTTCAGCCGACTCACCTGGCACCGGCTCCTCGGCTGTCACCACCCGCTCTTCCGCGCCAGTCGCTGCAACGTGGTCAACCGATAACTCTGGATCTGTGAGCGTCTGAGCAAGTGTCGGGAATCGCCCTCCTTCGGCCTGCTCAATCTGGCCTCCCTGCTGGTGAACTTGCGCTCGACGCCGGCGGATGCCGGCCAGCCCAACCAACGCCTGATCCACCTTGCGAACAACCCTCCGCAGGCGACTGCCAGCAAACAACTCCGGGCCATCACCAGCCGGGATCCAGCCTGGCAAGTCGTGATGCCAGATGAGGTCGTCCGTGGCCAGCCAGCCTTTCTGTGCCAACTTCCGCAGCCGGTCCAATGAGACCGGTCCTTGTCGGCCCCCTTGGTGGCCAGTCCGAGCATAGAACCAGCCATCTCGGGGAACTGCCGCACCGGTCTTGCTCATAAGCCGCCCCATGAGAGTTGCTCCTCACCAGCCGTATCGCCTGCGTGTGGGCCTGCTTCCACTGGAGCGGCCGAGCCGCCATTGCCGCTGACGGCAGCAGGAAACGGGCGGCTTTCCCAGGACGCGAATGATAGAATAGCAATGGCCGGGCTTTTCCGGAGCGCGCTAGCCAAGGCAGTTCAGCGGCTTTCTCAGAGGATCACCGATGCCCACTTACGTCTACGAAGTGATCGAGCCTGACGGCAGTGGCGGGGAGCGGTTTGAAGTGGTCCAGCCGATGTCGGCCGACCCCCTCGACGCGCACCCGCTCACCGGCAAGCCAATTCGGCGGGTGATCACTGGCTTCAATGTCGCCGGCAAGTGGTCCGACGTCGGCATGCAGGGCAAACTGTCCGACAAACATCTCGACCGGATCGGGTTCACCAAATACGTCCGCGCCGGAGACGGCCACTACGAGAAAACGGCCGGGAGCGGCCCCGACCTGATCTCGGGGAACGGCCCCGACTGACCGAAGCGCTGGGCACCCACCTAGGTCAGTTCAAAAATTGCCTCAATCTCAACGGCCACTCCGGCCGGCAGGGACGCCACTCCAAAGGCGCTGCGGGTGCCGACACCGCGATCGGTTCCCCAGACCTCAGCGTAGAGTTCACTGCAGCCATTGATTACCGCGGGCTGCTGCGTGAAGTCGGCTGGGGCGTTGACCATGCCGAGCAGTTTGATCACGCGGCCGATGCGGTCAAGGCTGCCAAGTTCATTGGCGAGGGTGACCAGGCTGGCAAGTCCAGCCCGTCGAGCAGCCGCCTTGCCCTCTTCAACGCTGAGGTCATCTCCGACTCTACCGGTCACCAGACTGCCGTCGGGAAGCAGGGGCAGATGCCCCGAGATGAAGACCTGACTCCCCACAATTAGACAGGGCTTATAGAGCCCAGCCGGTTTGGCCACTGGAGGCAGCTCATCGGCGAGTGATTCAAAGGTGCGTTGGGCAGACATGGAGGCTTTCCCTCGGGACGAGAAACATTTCCGACGTGCAGACTGGATCAACCTGAGATCATACCCGGTGCTGTCAGGTTTTCACCATCACGGGAGACCGCGGTGCAGAACCAGCGGCGGTGGATGGGTTGATGGTATGCTCAACGCGTTCGGGTCGTGCCACGGGAGTTGGCACAACCAGTCGACTCGTCCATCGTGTCCAGCCAGCCTCGGAATGCTTCATGAACAACTCCACCCTGACCGGCCGCCCGCACCTCCCGACGACCACCAAACTGCTCGGGCTTACCCGCTGGTTCAGCATTGTCACGGTCATCTCCTCACTGGTCGGCGCCTTGCTGATGTTTGTCATCGGTGCCGCCAATACCGCCGAGGCCGTCTATCGATATTTCGCGGTTCAGATCGATCCCGTTTCAGGGGTCGCGGCCAACCCGCGGCCAGCGGCCAACCTGCTGCTGCTGGAGTCTCTCGACAACGGGCTGACCGGGCTCACCTTCTTGTACTTCGCCTACGGCATCTATGCCCTGTTTCTGACCAGTTCCCAGACCATGGCCGAGGCCCCCCGCTGGCTCAAGGTTGACAACATCGCCACCCTGAAAAAGACCCTGCTGGAAGTGGTGGCGGTGCTGCTGGCCGTGATGTTCGTGCGTACCCTGGCTGAAAAAATGCTGACGGCTGGACCCCGCTGGGAAATGCTGATCATGCCGGCCGGCGTCGTGGCGATCGCGATTGCCAGCCGGCTGATGTTTGTGCACGGAGCCGCCCCGGCTGCGGCGGACCACGACACCCCCTAACGCACGGCTGCCGTCCTTCCGGGCAGGCCTTAGAAAAAAGAAAGCCCACCCCGGATGCCGGGATGGGCTTTCGAGTTCACGCCAGGGCCTGAGTACCACCCGCCAGAAGGTTCGACAGGTACGGGCCATTGCCCTACAGCGGCGTGTTGGCACTTCACCAAGAAGACTTTTTCGTCTTCGGCACGCTGGCGGAAAAAATTCAGTCAGCCAGCACCCACGATGGCACTGAGGAGTTCCGGCCTCAGGCGTTCGCAGTCCGCCCGCGATCGCCAGGGAGGTGATGGTCTGGCTCAATGCCCTCCTCACCGAGCGCCTCAAGAGCGTTGCTGGCGGCCCCCTGCTCTGCCTCTTTCTTGTTGCGGCCCCACGCCGGTGGATACCGCCGCCTCCCAATTTGGGCCCGCACCTGGAATTCCTTGTTGTGATCGGGGCCGACCTCGTCAATCACCTCGTAGGTCGGTGCAACACCGAATGCCCCCTGGGCCAGTTGCTGCAGCAGCGACTTATGATTGCACCCCTCCTTGCCACTGACGACCTTGGCAATTTCGGGGAACACCCAAGTGGCCAGAAAGGCCCGTGCCGGCTCAATGCCACCATCGAGGTAGATCGCGGCCACCAACGACTCAAACATGTCCGAAAGCACCGAGGTCGGCACCGCCCGATCCGTCGACATGCCCTTGCCGACCACCAGAAAATCGACCAGCCCCAACTGACTGCTGATCCGGCTACAGGTTTCCCGGCTGACCACCGCTGACTTGATCCGGGTGAGGTCGCCTTCCAGCGAATCTGGGAACTCCTGGTAAAGCCGGGCACAGACGACAAAGCCCAGAATGGAGTCACCGAGAAACTCCAGCCGTTCATTGGACGCCAGCCGATGCTGGGCCCCCGAGGCATGCGTCACCGCAGCCTGAAGCAGGCTGCGATCGCGGAACCGGTAGCCGATTCGCTCCTCGCAGGCCGCCAGGCCATCGACCGGCGCAGCGGTGTCGAGGGTCGGCTTTTCGGGCATTTCATGTTCCCAGATGCTTCTGGCAGCCTAAAAACCCGAGGCATCCCCTGTCAAACCAGCGTTCGTCCCGGTCCCGCTCCAGCGGCCCCCGCAGAAAATTGGTGCCGCCGACTGAACCGCCACCGCCGGGCGTTCGTATTCAATGTCTTGGAGGCAGTCTGCCGGCAGAGCCCAAGTCCTGTTGTGTGGGATCGTCCGGCTGGCCCGGATCGGCCTATGATGACGGAAACGGCAGCATCCGTATGCCGACTTGTCTCATCTGGCAGGTGCCCTTCAAACTCAGATGCTGACCGATTGATCAAAGGAGGAAGACAACGTGTCTACGCATGAAACCCCAGATGGTGCGGTGGCCACCAGCCGCCGCGTTCGCACCCTGTTTTTTCCGCTCGTGGCGAGCGCCGCCCTGCTGATGACGGTTCCGGCTGAATCGCTGGCTGCCGAGCCGGCCGCAGGCCCTGTCGCCGCAGCCAACGCCCTTTCCCGGGCGTTCCGTGATGCAGCGGGTAAAGCCACGCCCAGCGTGGTGGTGGTCCGAAGTGAAACCAAGGCTCGCAACGTCACCGCCAATGGTGGCCGCCGCGGCCCGATGGACAACCCGTTCCGCGGCACGCCGTTTGAAGACTTTTTCCGGGACGGCATGCCGGAGGGGTTCGGTGCCCCCAACGGCCGAACCCCGCCGCGTTCCGGGATCGGCTCAGGTGTGATTGTCGATGCTACCGGCATCGTGCTGACCAACAACCATGTGGTTGAAGGTGCCGATGAGGTGACGGTCGAACTGACCGACGGCCGAGAATTCAAGGCGGCCGACATCAAAACCGATCCCGACAGTGACATCGCTGTGATTCGCCTCGCGGATGCCACAGGCCTGCCGACGGCCGCTCTGGGCAATTCCGATGAGCTCGAGATCGGCGACTGGGTGATCGCCATCGGCAACCCGTTTGAATTGGAGACGACGGTCAGTGCCGGCATCATCTCGGCGAAGGGGCGTGAACTGGGACGGATTCGCCGGTCCAAGTTCCTCCAGACTGATGCGGCGATCAACCCGGGCAACTCTGGTGGCCCACTCGTCAACCTGGCTGGTGAAGTGATCGGCATCAACACTGCCATCGCTTCCAACAGCGGTGCCTATCAGGGCATCGGCTTTGCCATTCCGATCAACCAGGCCCGCTGGGTAAGCGATCAGTTGATAGCCCGGGGAAATGTTGAGCGTGGCTACCTGGGCGTGTCGATTGCTCCGCTCGACACTGACATGGCGGAAAAACTCGGGGCAGCCGGCCGGAAGGGTGTCCTCGTCACCGAGGTCATGCCTGGCACGCCGGCAGCCGAAGCCGGTCTCCAGGATCTCGACCTGGTGTTGTCATTTGACGGCAAGCCGGTGGACAGCCCCCGGACGCTTCAAGAAGTGGTCGAACGAGCTTCCATCGGCAACAAGCACACGGTTGTCGTGCTGCGAGACGGCAAGGAAGTGACGGTCAACGTCGAGGTGAAGACCCTGCCTGATCAGTTCGGCCAGCGGCAACAGGGACGGCGCATCGCCCCCGGCGGTGCAGAGACTTTCTATTCGAAGGCCTTCGGGCTTGAAGTTCGCGAGAAGGGCTCGATTGCTGAGGATGCCTATGAAGGGTTTGACGGTGTGCTGGTCGACCGCGTTGACCCCGATGGCTTGGCGGCCGAAGTCGGCCTCAGCCCCGGCGTGCTGATCCGCAAGGTGGGCAAAACGCCCGTCACGTCCATCGATGAGTTTGCAGCGGCCTTGGAGCAGGAGACGCCTGAAGCAGGAGTCGTACTGCAAATCCGCACGCCTCGCGGCAACGCGGTCATCCTCTTGAAAAAAGAGGTCTGACCTTCAAGGCTGAGTACAGTGTACGCGGTGGCCCCGGTCGTTCGGCCGGGGCCACCTGCATATTCCTGGAGACCCGTCATGGCCACGCTTGGCGTCAATATTGATCACGTTGCCACCGTTCGACAGGCCCGCCGCACCATCGAGCCTGATCCAATCTGGGCTGCAGCCGCCGCCGAACTCGGCGGCGCTGACGCGATCACGGTACATCTGCGTGAAGACCGCCGTCACATTCAGGACCGCGACCTCGACCTGCTCAAGCAGACCGTGCAGGTGAAGCTCAATCTTGAGTCAGCAATCACGCCAGCGATGACCGCAATCGCGTGCCGAGTCAAACCTGACCAGGTCACCCTGGTGCCGGAAAACCGGGCCGAGGTCACAACCGAGGGGGGGCTCGATGTCGTTGGTCAGCGCGAGGCTGTCGCCATCGCCGTTGGGCAGTTGCAGGATGCCGGCATCACAGTTTCGCTCTTTATCGACCCCGATCCAGACCAGATCGAGGCCTCAGCCGCGCTCAATGTGGCTGCCGTCGAACTCCATACCGGCAGCTATGCGAATGCCTCTTCCGAGGCTGCCCGCGACCATGAACTGCAAGCCCTCGCCCGAGCCGCCACCCTCATTCGACAGGCCGGACTCACACTCAATGCCGGCCACGGCCTCACCTACCGAAACGTCGTGCCGGTCGCCGAGTTGGAGGGCATGCATGAACTTAACATCGGGCACTCCATTGTCGCGCGGGCCATCTTCACCGGCATGACCACAGCTGTCCGTGAGATGAAGGCCCTTATCAGCGGCTGACCAGCAGGTGGCCCCGCAGCGGTGAGCACGGCTGAGACTTCGGGCCAGTTCGCCATCTGATCGCTGCCGCCAGACGCACCTCGCTTGCCAAAGCGATCTCGGCCCGTATTCTGAAGATGGTACGGCGGACAAACCACTCAAGCCCCCTTCGAACCGCTTTTTCCGCCAATGGTCAACGACGAACTGCTTCGCCGGGATATCCGCCTCCTCGAGGGTGTGCTTGAAGGGGTCATCGTCGAACTCGCTGGGCAGGAAACCTTCGACCGCCTGGCGGTGATTCGCCGGCTGGCTCGGGAACGCCGCAGCGGAGAACATGCCGCAGAGCAACCGCTGGCTGAGCGAATTGAGTCACTCGACACAGCCACCGCCAGTGACATTGTTCAGGCGATGACAATCTATTTCGATCTGGTCAACATCGCCGAAGACCGGCAGCGGGTCCGCGTCCTCCGGGATCGGGAGCGAGCGAGCTTTCCTGAACCGATTGGCGAGTCGCTCGCTGCGGGGCTGAACGAACTGAAGAGCCTCGGGCTGGGTGCCGCCGAGGTGCAGCAGGCGCTCGACCGGCTGTCGATCGAACTGGTCTTCACCGCCCACCCCAGCGAGGCCAAACGCCGCAGTATTCGGGCCCGGCTGCGGCGGATGCGAGCCTGCCTGAAACGGCTCGACACCGCCGACATTCTCCCCCGCGAAAAGGCCGCCCTTGAAAGCGAACTCCGGAGCGAACTGGCGATTCTCTGGCAGTCTGACTTCCTGCGGCCAACACGCCCGTCGGTGCTCGATGAAGTCAACCGTGGCCTGTCGATCATGCCCCGACTCTGGACCGCGGTCACCGACGTCTACGCCGCCCTCCGCCGTGGTCTCGCCGAAGCCTATCCAAACGCCCACTTTACCATCCCCCCTTTTCTCACCTTCGGCTCATGGATGGGTGGTGACCGCGACGGCAATCCCTTTGTCACGACTGAGATCACTGCTCAGACACTGGTGCGGCTGCGGCAGGCAGCCATCACCACGCACCTCCAGTGGTGTCAGCGGCTTCATGACATGCTAACGATCTCCCTGACCTCGGCAGCCGGCGCTCACGAACTGCTCACGCGTTTGACTGATCTGCATCAGCAGTGGCCTGACCTAACGCCAGCAGACAGCGGCATTCCTCCCAACGAGGCCTACCGTCAGTGGCTGCGAATGATCCGCTTCCGTCTGGAAGCCTCACAGGCTGCCTCGCTGGATGCCCCTCCGGCTCTGCACGCCTACACCGACCCTGCTGACTTTGAGGCCGACGTTGCCCTGATCGTCGACTGCCTGGAACGTGACCACGGACTGTCACTCGATGCTCCGGCACGTCGGTGGCTCGATCTGGTCCGAACCTTTGGGCTCCACATGACCCGACTCGACATCCGCCAGGATGCCCGTCGGTATGAAGAGATTATCGGGGACATTTTTGCAGCCCTCGGGCACCTGCCGGAGAAGGCTGCCTACGCGGCGCTCCCTGACGCTGACCGGAGTCGACTGCTGATCGAAACGATGGGCACCGCCACCGAACTCCCAGAAGATGGGCTCGAACCGCTCACCATCGACACGCTCCGGCTCTTTGCCACGCTTCAACAGGCATCGGTTCGATTCGGACATGCCTGCCTGGGCGGCGCAATTATCAGCCTCACCCGGACGCCGGCCGATGTGCTGGCGGTTCTCTGGCTCTGGCGGTGGGCCGTCAGCCGAGCCAATGCAGAAGGCAAGCCGATCTCAGCCCAGACCATCGCCATTGTCCCGCTCTTCGAAAAGATCGGTGACCTGGCCAGGGCCGAGGAAACGCTCGGTGCGATTCTCGATGAACCCGCCTACGCCGAGCACCTGGCCCAAAGCGGCAACCGGCAGATTGTGATGGTTGGATACTCCGACAGTACCAAGGACGGTGGTTACCTGGCTGCCTGCTGGGGACTGCAGGATGCCCAGCGGAAACTCCACGATGCCGCGGAACAGCGGGGAGTCGGCCTCACCTTCTTCCACGGTCGTGGCGGCTCTCTCGGTCGCGGCGGCGGGCCGGCAGCTCGCGGCATCCTCTCACTACCGGCCAAGAGCCTGGACGGCTCCCTCCGACTGACCGAGCAGGGTGAGGTTCTGGCTGAGCGGTACGACGACGCCGAAATTGCCAGCCGGCATCTCGAGCAGGTTTCATGGGCAACCCTGGTGGCCTCCAGCGTTCGCCGGGTCGACCCTGCCCCAGAGTGGACCACCTTGGCGGAACGGATGTCGGACCGCAGCCGCGCGATTTACCGCGACCTGGTCGATCAGCCCGGCTTCATCACCTACTTCTCCCAGACCACACCCATCGAAGACATCGAGAACCTGCCGATCGCGTCGCGGCCCTCCCGCCGCCGGGGCGAACGCAGCCTCGACGACCTGCGGGCCATTCCCTGGGTCTTCGCCTGGACGCAGAGCCGCTGCATGATCCCCGCCTGGTACGGCCTCGGCACCGCGCTCACCGAAATCAAGTACGACGACCGGCAGCACTGGCGGACCGTCTGCGACATGTATCGCAGCTGGCCGTTCTTCCAGGCAACGATCGACAACGCGACGCTCGCCCTGGCCAAGGCCGACATGGTGATTGCCCAGCGATACTCCGAACTCTGCGGCGATGACGACGTCCGGCGGCGGATCTGGCAGCGGATCGCCGCCGAACGGGACAAGGCCCGCCAGGCGATTCTCGACATCGTTGGCGGTGGTGAACTGCTGTCGCATACGCCCTGGTTCCAGCGGTCGATCGAGGCCCGCAACCCGTCGATCGACCCACTCAATCTAATTCAGATCGAGTTCATGCAGCGTCGTGCCGCGGCCCCACCGGCGGATGGTGGCCAACCCGACCCTGCCGTCGGCGACCTGCTGCGACTCTGCGTGCAGGGCATCGCCGCTGGCATGCGAACCACTGGCTGAAGCCCCACGCAGCTCTTGAACCCCTTGCCCGGCATTCCGCTGGGCCGGTTGTGACGGCTGCACCGCCTTCACCCCACAGCAGGATCGACCACTTGGCATTTGCCCATCGGCCGACGTGGTCAATAGTTGGGATGTGCCGGCCCTCCTCGCACCCCTCTCGATTCCCATGCGCACGCTTTTCTGCCTCGCCCTGCTTGCGGCTTCGGCCGTGGGCACCACCGTTTTGGCTGCGAACAATCCTGGCGTCATCGCTTCCGGTGATGAGCGAGCCCGCCTTCAAAGTACACCAATTGAACAGCGGCCCTACCGCCCCCTGCACTTTTACGGCAACGCCGTACGAAGGCGGCACTACCGCTCCACAGGGCGGCCAAGTCGTTCATCATCGCAGCAGATCCGAACAACCCGTCAATCAAGCTCAACCCGGGTCACGCGAGCAAGGCCGTGAACACGGTACTCAACTCCAGTCGTTGATTCGATACAGCGATAGCGGCTCCGGAGCCGATTGCCTAGCAAGAAACGTCGTCCACTCTCCGTTTCGAAGAGTGACCCAGGGCATAGTTCTTCCACTCGGCAAAAGCCCCCCCCACCTGCGTCATACCGTGACAGCACCAGTAACAGTTGCCGATCGCTGCAGGTCGCTGCCCGAGGCCTCAGCGCGGCCCGGTTCAGCGCAGCAACCACATCCTCAGGCAGCAGGCTCTTCTCAATGACTGGTTGCAAGAGAGAGGCAAACTGCTGCTGCCACTCCCGGCCATGAGGCCGGAGCCGGCGGTGGCGACCGGCGTGCTCAACATGGGTGGTCAGATGGGCAATCTCATGCAACAGGGTCACGCAGAAAGCCTGCGGGTTGAGGTCGTCATTGAGGGTGATCCGATGCCAGGGAACGGCAGGTGTGGGGGGACGGTAATCGCCCAACTTGGTCGCCCGCCGCGGCACGATCCGCACCTCGGCTGGATACTGTTGGCAAAGCTCATTGACATAGTTGCTCACCCCCTCAGGGAGACGAGCCATCACCCCAGCTAGATCGGTGGCCACTGGTGACCTTTGGGAAGACTGCATCCTGGTCAGTGCACTTAGAATGCTCATAACGATGAGGCCACCATGCTTCGCATCAGGCACGCTTAGACAGACATAGCAAACTGATATCTGGCGGGATGCCCTCTCTCTAGAGCACGCCGCGTCGCCAATCACACAGGACTGGCGGGGCGTTTGGCCTGCTCACTTCCTGTCAAACATTCGCCTTGGCTGGGCCGGCTGCTGCAGCCTGCGCCTGCCACGGCAATCGTCCTTCGACCTCCATCTGCAGGGCCAGGCTGAGAAAGGTCCGGATGATCACGATGAGACCCAGCACCAGCACACTCTCAAGCGTTGGCGTCACGGCGACCGTTCGAATGATGTCGGCGGCCACCAGAAACTCCAAGCCAAGCAGAATGCCCCGCCCCAGATCCTGCCGGAATTGCCGGTATCGGCCCAGCGGTGAGGCTGGCCGCAACAGCACCCGCCAGACCGCCGCAATGATACCCAGCACCACCACGAGCACCCCACCGGCATCAATCGCCAGCCCAACTTGCTCGACCGCTGCTCGAAACGAATCAATGCTCATGCTCTCTCCCACTGAAGTTTCGGAACAGGTCTCGAATGACGGCTCACCAGGTCCTTCATCTCTCAGCCACCCCGATCCTCTGACAGGGAAGCAATTCTGGCAATCAGGGTCGCCGGAAAGAGGAGCCCACAGAGTCCCTCGAGAGAAGCAATTGTCAGCGGAACAGAACCCACCGGCACAAGATCGCTGTAGCCTGCAGTCGTCAGGGTGGCGAAGGAAAACCAGATGTAATCGACCCAGCGGATTTCCCGTTCCCCTTCAAACTCACTCGGCAGGCCGTACGTGCCAAATTCATGCAAACTGACAAAGGCGTGAATTCCAGCGAAGATAACCCCCAGCATGATGAAACTCGCGGCCCCACAATAAATCCGCTGAGTCGCCGGTACATTTGACCGGAACGCCTGCCTGATACAAATCGCCACGCAAATCACCTTGACGACCAGGAACATCAAGATCGGCGGAGGACGCACACCTGTCGTGACGGCAAACCCAAACAGAAACCAGCCGCCAGCAATTGCACTCGTCGCGACTAGAAGAAGGGTTAACCGTTGATACCCCAAAATCCAGACAATGGCGATGGCCAGTGCGAGGCTGAAAAACACATAGTCCGGAGGAGCTATCACCTGCCCACGGTCAAAAAAAGGCACGGCAGCGATCGACAAAATCTGACTGAGAAAAATCAGCATGCCGTGACGGGCAAGCCTGGCTTTGTGGCCGTAGACCCGCTCCCCGAAGGAGCCCGCGTCTTGAGATTCATTCTGCTGCGTCAGGGCACGAAAGAACCGAACAATCATCTGACTTTACCTCTCTGACCACCAGGTGACGACCCGCAGGCCACTTCGGTGCAAATCAATCTTCACCTGGTGTGAATCAAGTCAGTATTCTGCCACGGCTCCCGCTCCTCTGGGGAGGGGAAAACTCTCCGCACCTACCCTGCCTTAGAAAACCCAATGGCCACCAGCCTCCTGCTCCTCCTTGACGACATCGCTAGCGTCCTTGACGACGTTTCGGTGATGACGAAGGTCGCTGCCAAAAAGACTGCGGGTGTTCTCGGGGATGACCTGGCCCTCAATGCCAAGCAGGTCACCGGCCTGACCGCTGACCGAGAACTGCCGGTGGTCTGGCGGGTGGCCATGGGGTCGCTGTTAAACAAGGTCCTGCTTGTTCCAACAGCTCTCCTCCTCAGCTGGATTTTGCCAGCCGCGATCACCCCCCTGCTGATGGCTGGCGGGCTCTACCTCTGCTACGAGGGTGCGGAAAAGGTTATCCACACATTCCTGCACCGCTCCCCCGCCAACCAGCATCCCCCGGCACGCGCAATCGAACCAGACTCGGTCTTACACGATCCCAGCACCCTTGAACGGGCACGTGTTCATGGGGCAATTCGGACTGACTTCATCCTATCGGCTGAAATTATCGTGATCACCCTTGGAATTGTGGCTGCGCAATCTTTTGCTGTGCAACTTGGTGTTCTTGTGATGATTTCTTTACTCATGACGATTGGCGTTTATGGACTCGTCGCCGGTATCGTGAAACTTGACGACCTCGGGATCTGGCTGCTTCGGCAATCGGCGGTCGCGAGTCAGACCATCGGCCGGGGCATCGTGACAGCAGCCCCTTGGCTGATGCGATTCCTCACTGTCGCGGGCACAACTGCCATGTTTCTCGTTGGGGGAAGCATTGTGCTACACGGAATTCCGGCCGCACATCACGCCGCAGAGAACCTAGTACACCATGGCCCGGCAGGCCTCGCGCCCCTTGCCCAGATGGTTCTCAATGGGCTCGTTGGACTGCTTACGGGCGGTCTACTGCTGGCCGTGACACAGGCTGGACGTGCCGCCTTCGGGCGACACGCCTAGCCCACGAACACGCCAGATCTATCACGATCCAGCGTTCGGATTGTCGACCCGAACGAGCAGATACGTCTTGGTCCCCTGATCAGCGAAGTGAACCAACACCTGCGTCTCGTTCATGGTCAGATTCTGAATGCCGGTTTCGACAATTGGTGAAGTTCTGCCGCTAAAAGTCCAGGCGGCACGCTGTGAATCCTGATCAACCATCCCCTCAACGCCGGCCGTCTCGCCCGTCTTTTTGTTCTGGTATGTCCCCGCAATTACGCCATCATTGCGGATCGCCAACTGCAGGAACATCGTCGGCGTAGCGGCTCCCTCACCTTCCTGAGCGACTGCAAAGACACCAAGCGGCAGCCAGTCATCACTGGCTGCATCGGATGCTTCTGCATTGTCGTCCGGCACGCTCAACGCCAGGTCTTCCGCCTGCTGGGCATACTCCTCAACCGGAACAGCCTCTCCGTCAGCCATGACCGACGAACCGTCGTAGTAACTGCCACCGCCAGTGCCATAGTCGTAGTAGCGGCCTTCGCCCCAGTTCCACGGCATCAGCCGAGAGACCGTGCTAAACCCAACCCAGCTCCAGAAAATCGGGTTCTTATCAAAGTAGTAGTGGCCCGTTTGCAGGCCAGACCAAAAGTCTTGGTGCAGATCGTTGTTGTACGCGGAATTGAGCTGCGAACGAATGCTGTCAGCCTGGGCGCCCAGGGTCTGCTGACGCGTCGTCCGGCGGTCCGATCGACCCGCCGCCAGATCGGTCCGAACATCGCCCCGGTTCTCCACGCGGACAGCCTGCCGATCCCCCCGAGAGGAAACCCGCTGCTGTCGGTTCTCTGAGGCAAACTGCCGATTGTCCCCTCGGCTTCCTCGGGCGTCGGTTCGCACGTCGGTTCGATTCGAAATTGCATCGGACCGGGCTCCTGCCACATTTTTAGGGGCGGTCGATGCTGCTGCCGCAGCACCTCCACTCTTGTTGAGAAAATCTGACACCGCCGTTCCTGATGCGGTCTTTCCAGTTTCAATTCTGCCAGCCGCTTTTCCTGTGGCAGCGCCACCGCCAGAGGCTTTCAAAAAGTCCTGCACCTGCCCTTGCGTCGGCCGTGCGGCTGCTCGGGTACCGCCGCTCCCAGCAACCTTTCCCGCCCCGGCATTCACCTTCCCAGCAGCCGCACCTGAAAGATTCTGACCAGCCTTCCCCGAGAGATTCTTTCCGGCATTTCCGCCAGGACTTGGTCGTGAGGCAGCCGAGGGCTTCGCCGCAGGCGCGGGCCGACTCGGAGCCGGACGACTTGGCGCACTCGGTCGGGCACCACCGCCGGATGGCCGCCCCCCACCACCACTAGGCCGACCACCACCGCCCGGGCGGGCAAAACTTGTGGCTGGCAGGCAGAGGGCTCCAGCAGCCGCCAGGACACCAACGACACACCAACGCACCAGCATCTGCTTCGGGCGAGTATTCATGGGTTTCTCTCTTTTTAAAATTCAGGGTTGTGGGCCAAAAAATGTTTTCCAATCGTCCTGCATATCAACAACCGTCCAGCCATGCTCAGAAGCTGCCTCAAGGGCGGAGACTAACCTCCCACTCACCAGCGGCTGTTTATCATAGTCATATTCTCGGGTCTCATCCGTATGGCGAACCAAGACGCCGAGTGATCGGTAGTGATTACCAATTGTCGTGTATTCCATCATCGACTGATCACCGTCGGAGTTTCCGAAACAGGCAATCGGCCGCCGACCAAGTTGCTGATAGATCCGCACCGACTTTCCAACCTTATCGTTGACGAAGAATCCGCTTGGCTTCTTGAAGAACTCCGGCCTGCCGTCTCTGATCTCAAAAGCGACGTCTGCACTTGACCCAAGCACCCACTCCGGCTCAACACCATACACCCGCTCAGCAAACTGCCTCATGAAGTCGACGCCCCCGCCTGACACGATGGCAACCTTAAATTGCTTCTCTCGCAGCAGCGCAAGCACCTCCTGCATGGGACGGTAGGTCAATTGTTCGTATGGCACACCGAACCGCGGGTGCCGGGCCTTGGCAAGCCAGGCTTCCACGCGGCGAGCGAACTCGTCGCTGGTCATCCCCGCATGGGTAAGCGTAAGAACTTTCACCAAACCGGCGTGTTGCTCGCCTGCAACGAGCCGTTTCAGGTCTCCCTCAATTGCTGCCTGCACCAGCGGTTCGGCGGCCAAATCGGGATCTTCAGCGGCAAGTCGCCGAACTTCGTCCAACGTAAACGCCAACTCAAACGGCAGTGGACATTCCGGCCAGAGGGTACCGTCGTTGTCAAAAACAGCGAGCCGCTCTTGGACAGGCACGAAGGTTTCGCTTCCCTCCTGGGTCACAGCAGACACAAACGAGAGGATCGCCTCTTTCGAGGCTCCGTCATGCCATGACGCAAGTGGCTCCCCTGCCTGGAGCAGCGGCATACCGGCCGCAAGAACACACACCAGCCCACAGGCAAGACGGCAACTGCGCTGCGAACGAACAGCTCTGCAAAATAACCGCACCCAGCCTCTCCCCAACATCCTACTGTCTCCCAAACATCGCCCGCACTGCGTCCTCTGGCCGGACCAGCCGGCCCTTGCCCGCGTCACCCTCGGCGATTGAGAGTTGCACACCCTTGATTTCGCCATTGAAGTGATTGCCAACCGGTCCATAGTCAGGCGACACCGGAGCACCTGAGTCTTCTCCAACGTCCAGGCCATCGTCAGCTGAATAGATGTTTGAGAGCGTCGCCTTCAACTCCCCCTGGCCGACAGGGTTCGCGTCGACGCTGAGCGTCACCGTTCCACCCTTGCCAAGACCATCACCCGCATATGCAAAATCCATCTGTACTTGATGTTCTCCGGGTGCAAGTTTTTCAGCCGAGGTCACAAAGGTGTTGCCAAACCCGCCGTAGTTGTAGCAATACTTCAGGTTGCCCTCATGCATGTAGAGCGACCAGCCACCAATGTTGGCACCCTGGCAGATGATGACGCCCTCTCCCCCCTGCTCAGGCACAACAATATTTGCCGTCACCGAGTGCGACTTGTTCTTGATACTCAGCACACAGTTTTCAAGCAGCCGCCCCATCCCCGGAAACAGCAATTGCGTTGTCCCCTGCACCAAGACTGGACGGCCTGCCGTGTCAGGATTCAGCTTTTCAAACACTCGGTCATCAAGCGGCAACACCTTGTAGCGGGCCGCCTCGATGAGGAACAACTGCTGAAGTTCGTGAAGCTTCTCCGGCATTTCCACAGCCAGGTTCTCCGCCTGCGTCCAGTCGGTGTCTGCGTACAACTCCCAAACATCATCCTCAAACGCCGGGAGTTTTTGGGTTGGCGGGGCCCACGGCGTGCGATGCTTCGTGACGGCAGTCCAACCATTGTGGTAAATCCCGCGATTACAGATGATCTCAAAATACTGGGTCGCATGACGCTCCTTGGCCCGTGGGTCATCAAACGAATACCGCATGCTGACGCCTTCGATCGGGTCCTGCTGAACCCCGTTGACGAACCGGGGTTCCGGCAGATTAGCAGCATCGAGCACGGTCGGCGCGACGTCAATGACGTGACAAAACTGCGACCGGACCTCACCCTTGGCCGAAATGCCCTTGGGCCAATGCACCACGGTTCCGTTACGGGTACCGCCCCAATGCGATGCCACCTGCTTTGTCCATTGATAGGGCGTGTTCATGGCACAGGCCCAGCCCACCGCATAGTGATTGTACGAGTCCGGGCCTCCTAAGTCGTCCATCCGCTCCGTCAGATACGCTTGCGTTTCAAGGTCCTGAATGCCATTGAAATAACTCATCTCGTTGAAACAGCCATTCAGTCCGCCCTCGGCTGACGCGCCATTGTCACCAACGATGTAGTAGATGAGCGTGTTGTCCAGAATCTGGAGTTTGTCCAGGGTATCGACAATCCGGCCGACGTGATGGTCGGCATGTTCAACGAACCCGGCATAGACCTCCATCTCCCGCGCCAGCACCGGCTTGAATTGCTCGGGAATGTCCTGCCAGCGGGGCACCTCGTCATTCGCCGCGGTCAGCACGCAGTCTTTGGGCACAACACCCAGTTGCTTTTGCCTAGCAAAAATCTCCTCCCGAATTGCATCATACCCTTCGTCAAACTTTCCAGCGTACTTGTCAGCCCATTCCTTTGGTGCGTGGTGTGGAGCATGGGCTGCCCCCGGAGCGAAGTACATGAAAAAGGGTTTGTCGGGTGCCAGTGACTTCTGCTGGCCTATCCACTTGATCGCCTTGGAGGCCATGTCTTCCATGAAGTGGTAGCCCTGCTCCGGTGTCTTCTTGTTTTCGACCGGCGTGGTGCCCTCGTAGAGCGTGGGGTACCACTGGTTGGCCTCGCCACCAATGAATCCATAGAAATACTCAAAGCCACCGCCCCCTGTTGGCCAGGCGTCAAAAGGCCCCACGGGGCTGGCCTGCCAGACGGGAACCTCATGGCATTTCCCAAACTGGGATGTGCAGTAGCCGTTGAGCTTAAGTGTTAGAGCAAGCGGTGCCATCGAGTTTGGCAACACCGAACTGTAACCAGGAGCACCCGTGGCGAGTTCTGTAATCGCCGCCATGCCCGCTGAGTGATGATTGCGGCCAGTCAGCAACGCCTGTCGTGTCGGTGAGCACAACGCCGTCGTGTGGAATCGATTGTATTTCAACCCTCCCTGCGCCAGTCGCTCAAGCGTCGGCGTCTGACATGGCCCACCAAAGGCACTTGTTGCTCCAAAGCCAACGTCGTCAAGGAGCACAATCAGCACATTGGGAGCATCCGCTGGTGGGCGCACCTGCGGAATTGGTGGAAAGGTCGCGTCGGGGCTTTTCGCATCATAGACAACCAGATCCGGCCGCACGGTATTGGGTAGTGGCAGCACGGAGCGATCCGGACCATCTGTCTCCGCAGCAGTCACACCAGCAACTACAACCGCGAGCAGGAGCCCCCCAATGGCACTGACCGCCACTGTCCGCCGTCGCCGCACAACGCTTGCCTGCGCACCCGCTCCATGCCTTCCTGAACTCAGTGAAATCATTTTTTTCTCCGCGGTCTCTGCTACCAATTGCCACAACCAACACCACCGGAACCGGGCCCGACGCACACATCCGGCCAGCATCACTTGACTTAGGTTTAACACGGCAAGAACGGGCCGCCATGCAAATTGCGCAGGCTACCCATGAAAAAATCTCGCGAGGGGCGTGCTTAACCTTGCGACCAGCACGCTGCCCCCCAAGGCGGGGCACCACGACCGACCCTGGCAGACATCTCTTTTCACCGTGGCTGGGAAGCTGCCCGGAGGCGGCTGAGCCGAATCACGGGCACCACAAGATCCGCACTGCCCTTCGGCAGGTGGATGCGCAACTTTCCATTGGCACGCTCACTCATTAGCGACTCCGTTGTGCCGAGCAGAACCGCATCACCCCACTCTTTCGGTGCATCGTCAATAGCGAGAACGCCGTCCTCTGGCCGCTGAATCACACAGAGATAGCATGCATCGCCGTCCCGGCGTTCGGTCACCCGCCCCCACTCAGGGCTCGGAAGCTGACTCACCGTTGCCCCGTGGATCGCCTCGCCATTGACCGCCATCCATGCACCGATCGCCTGGAGCCGCTCAACGCTTTCAGCAGGTACTGTCCCATCCCCGGTCGGCCCAATGTTCAGCAGATAGTTCCCTCCCTTACTGACGATCTCCACCAGTTTGTGAAGAAGCGTCTCGGTCGACTTCCAAGCATCGTCGTGCTCGCTATAGCCCCAGGTCGTGTTCATCGTCATGCAGGTTTCCCAGTCGATGCCAGGCATGCCTTCGTCGGGAACATGCTGCTCGGGTGTAATGAAGTCACCGTAGGTCGGGTCGAGTTGCATCGTAAATCCATCGGTTCCCATCCCCTTCCAGCCAGCCTCAGCCGAGCGGAATAATCGGTTATTCATGATCACCTGAGGCTGATCCTGCCGGACTTTTTCCATCAATGCGAACGCCCGCCAGGCCTCATCACCCTGAAAATCAGTCGCGCTGTAGTCCCACCACAGCACATCGACCGGGCCATAGCCACTCATCAACTCCTTCACCTGATCATGCAGGAAGGCAACGTATGTGGCGTGATCACGCTCACCGTTGGGATAGGGCTTCTCCCGCAGCGGGTGCGGAAGAATTTTTGACTTCGCATAGGCATACTGGTCATGGTGCCAGTCAATGACTGAGTGATAGAAGCCAACCCGCAGGCCCTCGGCTCGGCAAGCCTCAACAATTTCTTTGACCAGGTCTCTGTCAAGAATCGAGCCTGCATCAAAGTCACTGACTGCTGAGTCATGGAGTGCAAACCCGTCGTGGTGCTTGGTCGTGAAGACCAGATACTCGCAGCCAGCCTGCTTCGCCAGTTTCGCCCAGGCCGTCGCGAAGCCGGCTTTTGGCTTGAACAGCGGAATCGCTCGCTCGGCATAGGTGTCTGTGTCAGCCTTCACACGATTCTGAATCCACTCCATCCCCCCGCGCTTGGCCACCGGCTTTCCGTCCCAGGTCCCCGCGAGCCCAGAATAAAGCCCCCAGTGCACAAACATGCCGAAACGGGCCTCTCGCCACCACTGCATCCTTTCTTCCCGTGCCTCCGCACCAGGAGGATCTGCCGCTTGCACAGCTGACCGGGAGAAACCAGGGAAGAGCAAAAGAAAACAGAGAAAGAACCACGAGCGGTAGCAGATCAACATCGATATCTCCCCAGGCTAATTGAACCACCTCGAACCGATGACACATGACACGAACAAAATCGACTCCGTGTTTGTGGAAGGAGCATGCGCGAGTCGATGTATCATATACGATGGTCTCACCCCAGTGTCCAAAAATTGGACATTGACAACCTCGCACTGGTTCGACGCTCGACAGCATCTGAGAGCATGGCCCTGGTACATCCCTCCCCGTTCTAGGCTTGTCAGCTCAACTCCCAACCCCAGTGCGATACTTCGAAAACACTGGGCCTGTCGGTTTTGCTGGCAGACTCGCCTGCCAGGCTTGCAGCATCGTCTTCAATGCCGTCACCTGCTCAGGTAGGCGTGAAGCGAGGTTGGTCTTTTCCAAAGGATCCTCCTCAAGGTTATACAGCTCCACAAAACTCAGATCCTTATTGGCCACCAGTTTCCAATGATCATCAACCACCGCCCAGGCAGCCCAGTGGAAGGGCTTGTTCTTGGGAGCTGGCCACGGTGAATCTGCTTTCCAGAACAGTGGTCGCTCTCGCCGTGGCGCGGGTGTCCCCTGCAGGGCACGCACCTGGCTCACACCATCAGCGGTATAGCCTTCGGGCAACGCCGCCCCGGCCACCTCACAAAAGGTTGGCAGCAGATCAACTGCCGAGATCAGCGTCGCGTCATCAACACCTCCGGCAGCCACCTTGCCAGGCCAGCGAACGATAAACGGCACCCCGATGCCCCCTTCAAACAGGGCGGCCTTATAGCCCTTGCGACCGCCGGTAATACCTTTTGACGCGGCAAGCCCAAAGCCAGCTCCCGTTGCTGTGTCATACGACAGCTCCAGTTTTGCTGGTCCTGCCGCCCGGGCCGGACCATTGTCCGAACTGAAGACAACCAGCGTGTTTTCCGTCAGCCCGAGCCGGTCAAGGGTATCGAGCACCTGGCCGATTCGTTCATCGGCGTGGGCCAGTGTCGCCGCATAGATCTCATCTTCCTCGCTGAGTCCCGAATCGCGGAACCACCAGCGGTACTTGGGAATCACATGAAACGGTGTGTGCGGCTCATGGATCCAGAGATTGACAAAAAAGGGCTTCCCCGCAGTGACAGCCTGCTCGATAAACGCGATCGTCCGCCCCGCATCGTCATGCACAGGCATCTGCTCACCGGCGCAGTTGAAGGCTCCGCAGTCGTCATAGCCATAGTCACCCGGCAGCGGCGAATCGGGAATCATGTCGTTGGCCAGATGCCACTTGCCGTAGTGGGCCGTTGCGTAGCCCGCCTGCTGCAGCATCCTCGGCAGGGTGGGAGCCCGTAGATCGAGCCAGTCGGGCATATTCCGCTTGGCATTCTGATCAACCCAGGCAAAGTGGCCGTCAATGTTCCAGCGGGCTGGGAACTGCCCCGTCATCACCGCGGTACGACTGGGCGAACAGACGCCGCTGGCGACCGTGAACCGGTGGAAGTCCGTCCCCTCGCGAGCGAGCCGATCGATGTTCGGCGTTCGCACATAGGGATGACCGTGGCAACTGAGGTCTCCCCAGCCCCAATCGTCCGCGAAGATGAACAGAATGTTCGGCTGCTCGGCAGCCACGACAGGCCTTGCTCCCACAAGACAGCACAGCACCAAGATTCCCCATACGAACGCCTGCACTCCGCATCGCATCACAGCACCCTCCAAACCATTCTGTTCCGCCCGCTTCTATCGCGAGCCCAAAGTGGCCACCCCGGCCACCCTTGTGATCAGTCAACAAGCCTGATTGCCTGCACGTACGTCTGGCCTTCTTCCGACCCCAGGGGCAGCGTTGCTTTGCCCTGCACATCGACGAGGGTCACCTGGAACGTCGCGATCTTGGCCCATTGAAGTGTCTTTCCCTCCGGCCCCTGGAAATCTTCCCGCCGAATAATTACCTCCTGCGGGCCGTTTCCCGACACCTGCTTCGTCAGGGCAAAGCCTTCCTGACTGTCTGCCGGAGCAAGGAACTTGCTGTCGGTTCGCAGCCGCAACACCAGCGACTTTCCGTGAGAGTCAATCGTGAAGACCAGCTTGCGGTTATCTCCCCGATCGAGGCTTGGGTCCTGAAATTTATAGGTCGTCAGGGTACGGCCATCACGGGTGCTCCAGTCGGCTGCTCCATTCGCAAAGTCTTCGAAGAGGTCACTGTCGATCACAAGTTTCGTGAGCGAACTGCGCCTGACCGTTTCCGGCAGCCAGACCTGCTCAACCGAGTTCAGCACAAACGTTGCTGTCTCGCCCCGCTCAAGCTGCCGAGACTCATCGAGGCGATACCGGCACAGTGCGAAGACATAAAGCGGCAGGTCAGCATGAACCGGCAACTCAACAGACCAGGTGCCACCTGCTCGGATTGCATCCGCCCGCTTCCAGAACCGCGTCCGGGCGTTGGAGTCATAGCTGTAGTAGACCTCGGTCGCCTGCAACCGCTCAGACTGGGCGGGCGTCACTGCAAATGTTGCGTGACGTCCATCAACCGTGAACGCCGACGGCGGCGTGACTGGAATCTGCTGATTGATCCCCTTCAGGTACTGGTCGAACCAGAGATTGAGCAGCACCCACTGCTCAGGCCCGGGGCCGTGGTTGTGGTGAATGTTGGTGGTCACCCGCCAGTTACTGTGCGGCAGTAGCGCCATCGAGCGATAAATTCGATCGAACGCAGAATGAAAATCATTGGATGAACTGATGAAACAGACCGGGCACTTCACCAGCGGCCAATAGCCAACCGGATCAACCATCGCCTTATACAGCTCAAGTTCCTCGGGCTGAAAATGCACACGGAGGCTGCTCCGTTCAACCCCAGGAAAGTCGACGTATTTAAAACCTGTGCCACCAACGAACGGCACAACCGCCTTCAGCCGTGAATCGATCGCCGTCAGGGCCGTGATCATGCCTCCCATCGAAAACCCCGAAAAGCCGATCCGCTCGGCATCCACCTCAGGCTGTTGCTCCAAAAACGTAATGGCCCGTCGCGCGGCGACCGTGAGCAAAAACCAGTTGCTGTTGCGGGGGCTGACAACAGGATCGAGCGTATAGGCATCCGGCCGCAGGCCCCGCTTCCAGCCCTTCCGCAAGGCCTTGGCGTAAAACCGAGGTCCCTGGGTTGGATCGACCTTGCCCCAGTCGGTATTGATCTCAATGCCTTCCTCAAGCGGCCGCCCCAGCCAATTGATATCAACGGTCGCGTAACCCTGCTTCGCAAAATAGATGCCACGACTCCGCTCGGCCCGCTGCCCTCCCCCATGACTCCAGACAAAGGCGGGCCGTTTCCCACCGGCATCCGGGAAGGAATAGTATGCCGCGATCCGCGACTCAGCCCCTTTGAAGGTGCCAACGGTAAAGGTGACATAGCGTGTCGTCACGCCGTCAGTCTGCCACTCTTTGACCACCTTCACATCAAGTGGCTCGCGCCGGGCGTCATAGCCTTCCCATAACTCGGCCACGGACTTCGGCACGTCGCCCGGACCGTAGGGTACAAACGTGTCAGCCGCAGAGCCGACTGCCTGACTTCCCCACAGGCAGAGTGCAGCAAAAACCGCAACTCCTGCGTCACGATACTTCTTCATGGGCGTTCTCTTCTCCACACCAAAACCTACCAACGTTTCCGACCAGCGGCATTATGACAGGCAACTTAACTTCCACTAGGCTTCAGGCCCTTCAAGAAGGCGACTAGGGCCTCAATCTGCTGCTCATTCAGTGTCTGCGTGATATCCACCATGCGATTGGCGTTTTCGTAGCCTTTGACGATGGCTGCCTGCGGCTTGAGGATCGACTCCCGAACATATGCCTCATCTGCCACCATGCTCTCAAGTTGACCGTTTCGGCTGACAATCCGTGGGGCGGTCCAGAGATCAGCAAAACTTGGCCCAATCCGCTTTCCGCCATCCAGCGTGTGGCACGACATGCAGTGCACGGCGTAAAGCAGGCGACCATTGGTGGTCGGCTGCTGCCGCACAAATGATTCCTTCGTCGGCTTCAATTGCAGTCGGATCTGCGCCCAGGATTCTGTGGCAGGAATCCTGACAAACCCTGCCGCCGGTTGCTCGAGCCGGTCACTCAGTTCACACTGCTCAACAGCAGTCATCTCCATGCAATACAACCGAGGCTGTGTTCCCGGTGTAGGAAAGGCCAACTCAATCGTCACCTGGCCTGGGCCAAATGACAGGACCCGTTGCTCAATCGGAACGCCATCCACTGCAAAAAGAAATGCAGGGATTCCCGTTGCCGGCTCGATGCGATACCCCGCGAACTCAACCGCTTCAGGGATCCTGTCCTCGGCCCCAATCCGAATTGGCACCTCGGCAGTTCCCAGGTTTCGCCGCACTCCAAGCGGTACCAGCGGCTGGCCGCCGCGGCCAGTCGCCTCCGGCCGGAAGTCGAGAAAGTCCCCAAACCACACGCTGACCAGACGGCAGCGGACCGGATCGAACAGATAGTTGAAGCCACCCGGCATGCCCACGGCAATGCTTCGCGGCAGCCCCTTGGTTACACAACGCTGCACAACCGCGCGGTCGGTCACCTCAATGTCGAACTGCTCGCCCGCAAACGCTGTGGTACTACAACTGATCAGGAGCAGAACGGCCAACACCTGCCTGTTCATGGCAGCACCTCGTTGAGCGTATAGAAGGCCACGTTGTTTTCCAGGACTGCCCCCGACTCCGCTTCCACGTAGCCAAGGTCAAGCTCATAGACCTTGCCGGCCTTCACTGGAAGACGAAGGCTGAGCACCGTGTGATCCTTGGAGAGGTCTGCCTGCTCAACCGGTCGCCCACGCACCTCCTGGCGGTCTGAGCCATACTCTGCCCAGTACAGATAGTGGAACTCTCGCACGGTCACCGCATCACCACCCACGGCATCAGCCACGGGCTGGGTGAAGTAGATGTCGAACCCGTGGGGTGTCAACGCAACTCGCTGCATCTCAAACGGCGTGCTTGTGTTGTCGTAGCTAACCGTCTCGATGATGGGTTCTCCAGTCGTCCACCCCCGACCGACTGAACCGACCCACAGCCGGCCATCCGGACCAAAACAGGTGGAATACGACGCACTCGCCAAAGGCCGAATGAACGGGAACACCGCCCCCTGATAGACCCCGTTTATCCTTTCCAGCGCAACCCGAATGATCGCCCGATGCGAGATGTCAGCGAGAAAAGCCTGCCCGCCAAATGGGCCAAAGCCGCTGGCGGGAGCAAACGCCGGATTTCCCGGTGAGTTGGCCAGGTCGCCATGAATAAGCCAGACCGCCGGCGGCTTTCGCTCTGCCCGGTAAGACACCTCATCCAGTGGCGGCACGGTCTCGACGGTCGCTTCGACCGAGCGATAATCCAGTTGCCGGGGCGTCAGCCCGTACTCAGGCCGATCCCAGAGCGTGGCTGGATGGCCGAGGAAATCGCCCTCCTCAACATGAGCCAGATACGACGAGGCCACCCAGTCGCCTTGGTTATCGGTCACAAAGAGTTCGTCGTCAGCATTTATGCCGATTCCAGCAGGAGAGCGCAACCCACTGGCAAAGGGCGACAGATTTCCCTGTGGGTCAACCTTCATCACCCAGCCACGGTAGCCAAGCGGTGACGACATCTGGCCGGTCTTCGATTCCTTCGCCTCGTGGTGACCCGAGGCCGCCAGCCCTGTTGAGAAGAAGAGGTTCCCAGCCGTGTTCCTGACCGGTCCATAGGCGAACTCGTGGTAATTACCCGTGAATCGAAAGCTGTTGGCAACGGACTGATACAAATCTGCCCGGCCATCACCGTCGGTGTCCTCGAGCAACGTCAGTTCCGGCTTCTGCATGGTGTAGACGTCACGCCCGTTTGCCGCCACCCGGACCCCCAGCGTCTCATGTAACCCTTCGGCGAATCGTGTCCACACTCCGTTCAACAGTCGCCAAATATGGCCGGTCCGGGTTGAGACGAACAACGATCCATCGTCAGCGAAACTGAAGCCGGTCGGCTCAAAGAGGAAAGGTCGGTCTGGCGCAGGTCCTTCAACCTGATCCACCCTATAGCCTAAAGGCAGAACCTGCCCCCGCTTGCGGCGGACCAGGTCGATCTCAAACAGCGTCTGCCCCGGCTTGAGAAACTCCAACTGGTTTCGCTGGGCCTGCTGGCCGTTGGTGCCGACGCTGCGGTAGTTGGTCTGCTGCAGCCAATAGGTCAGCACCTCAGCCGACCCTTTCGGATGGGTGATCTCGAAGCGAATCCGCTGCCGCAGCGGCGACCGCACTTCAAGCGTCTCGGCGACAACCCACGCTCGCTGCTGCTCTTTGTCTGACATTCGATACCGAACGACTACTTCATCGCCAACGACTTCGTACCCCAGCCACATATAGTCAAACTCAACGCGTCCAACATTGTGGCCAACAGCCATCCGCCAAGGCTTTTCCCGAACAAAGAAGGACTCCGTGGCAACTTCATTGAGCGTCACCGCACCAGCCGCATCGGCCCATCCCAGCGGCCCCTCCCAGATCGACACCAGGTGACAGGCGTTCGGGTCAAAGCTGTAGCAAATGCCGTTCGGCAGGGCGATGGCCAGCAGCGGGTGCGATACGCCGGGCTGCGGCACCTCCTTGACGACAATCTTCCCTGTGGCCGTGATCGGTGTGCCTCTCTTCCCAGCTTTCTGTTCGCTGAGAAACGCGATCAGATCATAGAACTCCTGCTCGCTTGCCAACTGATCGGTGAGCCCTTCAGGCATAGCCGATGGGGCCGGTTGCATCGCCTCAATATCGACCCGGGGAATCTCCGTTGTCTTGCCAGTTTCTGGGCTGATGAGCACGACGGCCTCAGGAGATTCCGATACCACGACACCTTTGTGCACCATGCCGGCGTCGGTCAACACGACAAACGCAGCGTAGCCCTTGGCAATGCTGCGATTCGGATACAGCACCGCTTCAACAAGCTGCTTCGGGGTCAGACGGTCACCGATGGTTGTCTGCTCAGGGCCAATTGACCGCTGCCCTTCGGCCCGGGCCTGTGGGGAGACAACATGGCACTTCACACAGCCAAGCGTGTCGCGGCGGTAAATGGCCTCACCGCGGCTGGCATCTCCCGACTGGATGGCGGTACCCGCAAGTTCTGCCGTCGCCCTTGCCCGTAACGCTGTTGTCAACGACGCGGCTGCGTCAGCAGCCCAGACCGCAGGGGAAGAAAGAGCCATGCCGCTCATGGCCCCGAGGAGAGCCAGAACCGCTGGGTGGAACCGCCGCAACAGACGCAGGGTGTACTTCATAGATAGAGCGACCAGTTTATCAGTTCATACCCCATTCATGTCACCCACCGGCAGCCACTTACAGGCTGCAATTCCCCGCATTGACTCAGGTGCCATCACCGCTTGCACGCGGAGACCAGTTGAGTGTGGGCTCTTTTGCTTGCCTCCCACCATAGGCTCGGTTGGCCTCCCGCAACCGGCTGTTCCCGGTTGCGTAGGCTGGTGGGTCATCCGGCTCGGCGAGCAGTGTTTCGGCTGCCTCCATTGCAGCAGACAGTGGCACACGGTCAACGCTTGCTCCCCCCGGCTCCGCCGCTGCTCGGCAGCTTGTCGTTCATCGAAAAGCTCTGTCTTATTATTCCTGCCCAGTCGGCCGCAACGCATAATCAACACCAGTCAGACTAAGCTCGACTGACTGCTTCCATGCATTCAGACATTCGGCCATCGCACGCACTCGTTCTGAGTGCTGCGACGCCACATTAGCCGCCTCTCCAGGATCTGCAGCCAGATCGTACAGTTCATAGCTCGTTGCATGCCCATCTCGACCGACAAACA
>WTHB01000141.1 GCA_011523305.1 Planctomycetaceae bacterium
GTCTGTGCTGTAATTAGCTCGCTCTGAGGCTGGTTTTTATTCCAAATCGAGAGGTGTTGTGATGTCTTTTCACGCCAGGGTCCGTGGGGCGTTCTTGTGTCTGGTGGCCGTCTGGGGAGTAGCCTCAGTAGTTCAGGCGGCAACGCCGAACGTGGTGCTGATCTTCACTGATGATCAGGGGTACGGGGATCTCAGTTGCTTTGGCTCGGAAACGATCCGCACTCCAAATATTGATCGGTTAGCAAGAGAAGGTCGCAAGTTTACGAACTTCATGGTCGCCTCGCCGGTCTGCTCGCCCTCACGGGCAGCCCTCATGACTGGCTGCTATCCCAAGCGGGTCGGGCTGCACCAGCATGTGCTTTTCCCGACATCGACCACTGGGCTCAACCCGTCAGAGCACACCGTCGCCGACCACCTGAAGGGTCTGGGCTATGCCACCGCCTGTTTCGGCAAGTGGCACCTTGGGCATTACCCCGAGGTGTTGCCACGGGCCCATGGCTTCGACACCTATCTTGGGATTCCCTACTCGAACGACATGAGCCATCCGGACAATAAGGGTAGGCCAAAGGGCGGGTATGGTGGACTGGATGCCCTCTGGAAGGATCCGGAGTCGTCCAGCAAGTGGAATACGCCGCTTGTTAAGGATGAAGCAATCATCGAACTGCCGGTCGATCAGCGGACCGTCACCCGCCGCTACACCCAGGCTGCGATTGACTTTATCACCGAGCACAAGGACGGCCCGTTCTTTGTGTACCTGCCGCATTCGATGCCACACATTCCGCTCTATGTGCCGGATGATGTCCGCGACCCCGATCCCCATCGGGCCTACATCAACACGATCGAGCACATTGATGCTGAAGTTGGCCGGCTGCTCAACACGCTCGATGACCTCAAACTTGCTGACACCACCTACGTCATCTACGCCACCGACAATGGCCCGTGGCTGCGGTTCGCGCACCACGGTGGCTCGGCCGGGCCGCTGCGGGATGGCAAGGGGACAACTTTTGAAGGTGGCCAGCGAGTGCCCTGCCTGATCCGGGGGCCGGGTGTTCCGAAGGGCACGGTCTGTGGTGAGCTGACGGGAACAATTGATGTTCTGCCAACCTTGGCAGCCCTGACGGGCAGCGACTTGCCGAAAGATAAGAAAATCGACGGCCTCGACGTGTCTGGCCTGTGGACTGGAAAAGAGGCAGAGTCGCCGCGTGATGAGTTTCTCTACTACACATCACACGGACTTATTGAAGGGATTCGAAAAGGGTTCTGGAAGCTGCTGATCAAGCAGCCCCGGAAACCGGGAAAGGACCAAGACGCGAAGGCTCCGTCGAAGGAGATTCTGTTGTTCAACCTCGCGACTGATCTCGGCGAGCAAAAGAACGTAGCAGAGGATCACCCCGAGATCGTGGCTGACCTCGAGAGGCGGATGATCGAACTCGATACGGAAATCGGTCGCAACGCCCGAAAGACGTGGAAAAAAACCGAGGCAGAGTGATGGCAAACGTCGGGCGGCAGGTCACCTTGGTTTGGAATAGCAAGAACGTCGTGATGCAGAGAATTGTCTGGGGCAGTCTGTGGCTGGTCGTCGTGACTGTTGCTGCTGCCGGAGAGCTGTCGTTGCTCTTTGCTGCCGAGTCAGTCTCGGAGTTGGCTGAGGCAGACTGGGCCTCGCGAGATTTTTGGCAAACCGCTGCCGGGAAGCCCGTGTCGGACGGGTGGCAGTTCGCTGACGGGGTTGTTTCGCTTGTTCAGCCAAGAAAAGGCGGCAGTATTCTGACTCCACCGCTACCACCAGATTTTGAGTTGTCCTGGGAGTGGCAAATTGAAAAAGGAACCAACAGTGGCTTGAAGTATCGGGTTCGTCGGTACGGGGAGAACATTTTTGCCGACCGATATATCGGCCTTGAGTACCAGATTATCGATGGTAATCCGGCAGATACATCCACGGGCTCGACAGGAGCCATTTACGGTTTGGTGGGGCCTGCTCCCAGCAAAGTACTGCATCCGCCCGGCCAATGGAATCAATCTAAAGTAATAGCGGATGGTGCCAGGATTGAGCATTACCTGAATGGATCGCTCGTGGCCGCGGCACATGCTGCAGGGCCGGCGTGGGAGACCGCTGTCGCGCTGAGTAAGTTTTCTGGCGCTGACGGTTTTGGTCGTGGCCAATGCGCTGACCGCATCATGCTGACTGATCATGGGGGACGAGTCAGTTACAGGGCCTTTCGGTTTGTGCCCAGAGCGAGCCGCTGCCCGCCAGCAGAGCCGCGCACCGGTCCGTTTCTAACCAATGGCAGCCGCAACAGTTGGGCCGATCAGCAGAGCCTTGTCATTTGGACGCGAACGACGCGTGCGGCCGAGATGCGGGCCGACGGCTTGCCCTTCGTAGCCGTGTCAACGAAGGAGGCGGCAGAACTTGCCCGCCTGCAAGACGCCGACAGGCTGCTGGCTGAGCAGCTTCCGCAGGGTGCGCGTCTCGACGAGATGTTTGGGGCCTGCCCAGGAGCGGCAGGGCGGGTGCGGCTCTCGTATTTCCCAGAGGGCAAGCATCATCAGATCAAGCATGCCGACTGGAAAGAAACAGTCGCTGAGTCAGACTTCACGGCCCAGTGGAAGCTGGAAGGGCTTGCTGCCGACACGCGATACGTCATCGTGATCGAAGCCCAGACGCCCGAAGGGCAGCCGTCAGATGTGCAGCGTGGCGGGTTTCGGACAGCGCCGCGGCGGGGGCAGGCTGAGCCGCTCGCCTTCTGCGTGACCACCTGCCACGACTTCATCCGGCGGGATGACGGGTTGAAGGGCCACAAGATCTACACGGCCATGACGAAGCTGGCCCCCGACTTTGTCGTGCATGCGGGCGACATCGAGTACTACGACAAGCCCGATCCGTGGGCCTTCACCAAGGAACTGATGCGGTTCAAGTGGGGGCGGCTCTTCGCCCTGCCGGCCA
>WTHB01000103.1 GCA_011523305.1 Planctomycetaceae bacterium
GCAGATCACCGGCACTATGCAAGGGCTCACCGGCCCGCAGGTGTCCATTGCATTCGCGGAGGAAGTCGATGCAGCGGAGAACAACGTTGATCGTAGCGGTGTCGAGTTGTTGCTTGCCGGACCGCAGCCGCTCGAAATGGGTTTCCAGGTGGTGGGTGAGAGTGGTGATGCGGTCGAGCCCGAGGAGCGCTGACGAGCCCTTGATGGAGTGAATCAGCCGAAACGCTTCGTTGAGCCCTTGGGTGTTGGCTGGGTCGGTTTCGAGTTGCAAAAATGTCTCGACCAGGCCGTCGAGTTGCTCGTCGGTCTCGTCGAGGTACAGCCGGAGATAGTCTCCCATCTCGTCTGCGGGCAGGTCGCCGGGAAAGGTGTGGTCGTTCATGGTGATGAAGCCGGCTCAGCAGCGGGAACCGCGCGAATTGGCTGAAGGAGGTCAGAGTGGCTTTTCGTAAAGGAAAATCGACTTCTTCTCGAGGTCGCCGAGGAGGTCATAGATGCCGTCGGCTGGGCCGACGACAAGTTTCCCACCCGGCGCGAGGGCATCGATGAGGTTGCGGACCGCCCGCTTCTTGGATTCCCGATCGAAGTAGATGAAGACGTTGCGAATGAAAATGCAGTCTTGCTTCGGGGCAACAAGTGGATCAAGCAGGTTGTGACGCCGAAACTCACATTTGTTGATCAGGCTTGGGCGAATAGCCCAACTTCGCTCATCGGGCTGCCGGGTAAAGTACTTTTTTGTTCGGGCGTCTGAGGCGTGTTCGAGTGATCGGTCAGGAAAGACGCCCTTGCGAGCGGCATCGATCATCGTCTCACTGATGTCACTCCCGAGTAACGCAATTCGCCAGCCGGCCAGGGTCTGCATTGCTTCATCGATACAGATCGCCAGCGTGTAGAGCTCTTCACCAGAGCTGCAGGCGGCCGACCAGACTCGCAGCGACTTGTCATGGGTGCGGGCGGCAGCCCGGCTTACCATTTCGGGGATGAATGACTCTGAGAACCATTCAAAGTGGCCGCCCGTGCGAAAGAAGTGGGTCTCATTCGTCGTGACGGCATCGATGAACTGCTCCAGCTCGCCCGGCAGGCGGTCGCGGGTGAGTTGGAGGTAATAGTCCTCGAAGGAATCGATCTTCAGATCCCGCAGCCGTCGCCGAATGCGGTTCGACAGCAGCGTGATCTTGCCGTCGGCCATCCGGATGCCAGTCTTTCCGTAAATGAAGGTACGGAACCGGTCGAATTCTTGTTGGGTGAGTTTGGTTAGTTCCATGGTGATCCACCGCCTGACGGCTGTCGTTGTGGCGTATGTTGGATAGTGAAGTCGGGACGGTGTCCTGCGTCTCCCGCCAATGGAACGTCCACAAAGTCCGGCCGTGGCTGTGATCATGCCCGATTTCTCCGGGAAGCTCTCCCGCCAGAGTTAGACGTTGAACCGTTTGACCAGATCTTGCAATCCCTGTGCTTGGGCACCAAGCTCTTCGGCGCTGGCAGCCATTTCTTCGGCACCGGCGGCGTTTGATTCAGTCGTCTGCGAGACCGAGCGGATAGCCATCTTGACCTCACCGGCATTGGCCGACTGGGCCTCAGTGGCCTGGGCGATTGAGGCGATCTGTTCGACCGTCTGGCCGGAGGCAGCGACTATCCGCTGGAGCGCTTCGCCAACCTTCTGAGACACCGTCGCGCCCTCTTCCACGCGTTTGCTCGATTCCTTGATCAGTGCGGTGATTTCTTTGGCTGCCTCGCTGGCTCGTTCAGCTAGTTTGCGGACTTCGTCGGCAACAACCGCAAACCCAAGGCCGTGCTCACCAGCCCGGGCCGCCTCAATGGCAGCGTTGAGAGCCAACAGATTTGTCTGGCTGGCAATCTCGCTGATCACCGAGATGATTTCATTGATCTGCTCAGAGGACTTCTGAATGAGGCCCATCGAACTGATCGCCTCAGCAACGGCGGTGCCGCCGTCGCGAGCCATTGCGGAGGTCTGCTCGGCCTGCTGGCGGGAATCGAGCGCTGATTTCGAGATGGATTCAATCGACGACACAAGTTGCTCGACGGCAGCAGTCATTTCTTCGACGCTGGCGGCCTGGGACTGCGAGCCCTCGCTGAGTCCACTTGAACTTTCGGCGATCGTCCGCGCGCCCTCGGCTTGTTGGTCGGCGGCTTCGGAAATCTGTTTAACGAGCACGCGGAGGTCATTGAGCATCTGCTGGGCGTTCTGGGCGAGGCGGGCGAGGTCGTCATTACCCACGACAGCAATTTCACGAGTGAGGTCACCCTGCGAGACGGCGGCAAAGACCTCGACCATTTCCCGTACCTTTTGCTCAAGATCCTCCTGTCGCTCCTTGATCTCCTGTTGAACGGCGGCCTCACGTTCCTCGGCCCGCTTGCGATCGGTGATTACTTCCCAGGTAATCATTGGCCCCATGTACGCCCCGTCGGCATCGAGCAGTGCGCTGACGTTTAAGTCAAGAAATTCGTCGCCAAGTTGAATCTCGGCCCGGTGCGGCAGGTTCTTCGGATCCGCGACAATGGCCCGCTGGTGCTCTGGCCGTTTGTGGAAGATATCAATTGACTGCCCCAGGATTTTGTCGACCGGACAGGGCAACAGATGTTGCAGGCGAGTGAGCGCTTCTCGGGAAGCCGGGTTGATGTAGGTGATGTTGAAGTTGCGGTCAGCAAGGATAAGTTGCACGCTCGAGTTCTCGACCATCTGGGTGAACTTGAGCACCGCCTCTTCGGCACGTTTCTTCTCGGTAATCACCTCCCAGGTGACCATCGGGCCCATGTATGATCCGTCGGTGTCGAGCAGTGCGGTGACGCTGAGGTCGAGGATCTCATCGCCAAGTTGTATTTCAGAGCGGTGAGGGAGATTTCTTGGGTCGGCGACGATGCCCCGCTGGTATTCGGGCCGCTTGTGGAAGATATCGATCGACTGTCCGAGGATCTGGTCGGCCCGGCAGGGCAGCAAGTGTTCGAGTTTCTTAAGGGCACGCTGAGACGCCTCGTTGAGGTAGACGATATTGAAGTCACGGTCAGCGAGAATGAGTTGCACGCTCGTGTTCTCGACCATTTGGGTAAATCTTTGTTGCTTCGCCTCACCGATTTTTCGAGCCGACACCTGTTCGGTGACATCGACGGCAAACTTGACAACCCCCAGCGGTTTTCCGCGGTTGTCGAAGATAGGGTTGTATGTGGCCTGGATGAAGACCGCGTCGCCCGATTTGGTGACTCGCTGGAATTCACCAGATTGGAATTTACCTGTGCGAAGCCTTGCCCAAAAGTCTCGGTATTCCGCGCTGCCCTTTGTCGCCTCGTTAACAAACATGCTGTGGGGCCTGCCGCGTATTTCGTCGAGGGTGTAGCCCAGCAGTGACAGGAAGTTCCGGTTCGCATCAATGATTGTGCCATCGAGGCTGAATTCAATGCGGGCCATTGATCGGTCGAGGGACTCAGTCAGATAACGCAGAGAGACAGACTTGCTGGCAGCCATGACCAAATCCTTCGAGAAAACGTGAGAGCGTGTTAATTCGCTGAGGGTGATTAGTTTTCAGCGGAGATTGCCGCCGTGGAATCGAGAAAGCGGTTGCTCGCCTTGTGGACGTCATCGAGGTTGGCGGGATCAAGCAACTGGTCAACATCGAGCAAGATGAACAGGTTGTTGTCGACCCGGGCAAAGCCTTCAATAAACTTCCGGCCTGTTGCACTGACGGAGTCGGGAGCGGGCTGGATTTGGTCGAGGGGCACCCGCATGACCCGTGAGACTGAATCAACGGTGCACCCCATGGTGCGGGACCCTACATTGACGACGATCGTTCGAGTCTCGGCGTCATCTTCCTTGCCTGGCAGTTTGAACAGCATTCGCAAATTGATGATTGGGATGATTGTGCCACGAAGATTGCTCACGCCGTCAACGTAGGGCGGGACCTCGGGAACTCGAGCAATGCTCGTCGGAATGACGATCTCTTGAATGCGTTCGATGCGAAAGATGTATTGCTGATCGGCCAGTCGGAAGCCAACGAATTGAGGAGCGGCTGCGTTGGTGTTTCCCGCGGTGGCCTGCGGTTTATTCGCAGATGAGGCTGGCTCTATTGATTCGGTCATCAGTCGTCTCGGGCCGTGGTGACGGGTGGGCTGGGACTCCAGAAGGGGGTTCCCCAGGCTCTCCTATATGCAGACAATCGACCTCGAGCAAATTTCGAGCCGAAAAAAGGTTGCATGAGGGGCGTAACGCGATTTTCCTGCCTAACCCAACCTTCAAAACCCCCGCTGCCTGGGTATGATTTTTGTTGCTGACGGAGCGACAGATTGCCTCTCTCGGCATTGAGGATACGACGAGCAGATGTCAGACAATTCGATGTTACGTGTGCTCTTGGTCGATGACTCTGCCCTCTACCGGCAGATGCTCAGGCACGTCATTAGTGATATTGAAAGCGCGGAGGTCGTTGGCACGGCCAATGACGGGGTCGAGGCAATCAAGCGGATCGGTGACCTGCAACCGGATCTGGTGACGCTTGATGTGCAGATGCCCAACCTCGATGGCCTGGGCGTGCTGCGTGAAATCAAAAAGCGTTCACTCCAGACGCATGTCATCATGGTCAGTAGCCTGACGGCTCAGGGGGCACCGGAAACGGTCGATGCGTTGCTGCACGGAGCGATCGACTGCATCCAGAAACCAGCCGGCCTACCGCCGCACGAGGCCCGGATGGAGATTCGTGAGGCGTTGGCGGCGCGGGTTGCCGCCATTCAGGCGACTCGGCAGCCTCGCCGAAAACCTGACAATCTGCCGACAGCGCGATTTGCTAAGGCGACGATCGCAGGGGGCTGCATCGCCATCGGCACGTCAACGGGCGGACCAGAGGCACTGCGGAAAGTGCTACCATTCCTGCCGGTGAATCTATCTTTACCGGTCTACATCGTGCAGCACATGCCGGCCAAGTTTACGGTGACTCTTGCCGAGCGACTTGATGAACTGACGCCGTATCCCTTGCAGCAGGCATCACACGGTATGCTGGTGGAGCCGGGCAAGGCCTATCTGGCAGCCGGGGGCCAGCATCTAGGGGTTGTCAGGCGCGAGCGGGGTGTTGTCTGTCGGTTGACGCAGGATCCGCCCCGCCATGGCTGTCGGCCGTCTTTTGATTACCTGCTGGAATCGTTGGCTGATGTCTATGGTGGCCGGGTGGTGGCGACGGTGCTGACCGGCATGGGGTCGGACGGTCTGGCCGGCTGTCGGATGGTGCGATCCGCCGGTGGCGTGGTCATTGCTCAGGACCAGCGGACGTCCGTGGTCTACGGCATGCCGAAGGCAGTCGTCGATGCAGGCATGGCCGACGAGGTGCTGCCGCTGGACGACATTGGGCCGTTTCTGGCCGAGAAGAGTCAGGCTCGCTAACGGTGGTGTTGCAGTGAGGAGGTCGGCGTGATGGCTGACGTAACGATTGTCATTCTTGATGGTTTCACGACCAACCCGGGCGACTGTTCGTGGGATGCGGTCGCCAGTCAGGGCAGGTTGGCTGTCTTTGACCGCACTGATCCAGCAGAAGTTGTTGCGCGGGCGGCTGGCGCGACGATCGTGCTCACCAACAAGACGCCCCTGTCGGCAGAAACCCTGGAAGCTTTGCCCGACGTACGGCTGATCTCGGTGCTGGCAACGGGGGTCAACGTGGTCGATCTCGATGCAGCCAGGGCGAGGGGCATCACTGTCTGCAATGTGCCGGGCTACAGCACGCCGCACGTCGCCCAAACCGTGTTTGCCCTGCTGCTGGAATTGACTAACCGACCGGCCGAGCATGCGGCGGCGGTGCGGGCCGGTGCCTGGACGGCCTGTCCCGATTTCTGTTTCTGGCGGGGAGAACTGGTTGAACTTGCCGGCCGCACACTGGGCCTGGTGGGGTACGGAGCAATCGCCCAGGCGGTGGCCGCGATTGGCCGAGCCTTCGGCATGCGGGTGCTGGCGACGCGGCGGTCGACGGCCACGGCTGAGGCGGGAGTGACCTTCACCGACATCGACACCCTCTTTCGCGAGAGTGACGTCCTTAGCCTGCATTGCCCGCTGACACCTGAGACGGATGGCTTGGTGAATGCCGTTCGGCTGGCAACGATGAAGCCGACCGCCTACGTGATCAACACCGCGCGTGGCGGAGTGATTGTTGAGCAGGATCTGGCGGCGGCCTTGAACGAAGGCCGCATCGCTGGTGCCGGACTGGATGTGCTCTCGGCCGAGCCACCACCGGCGAACAACCCGCTGCTGACGGCGAAGAACTGCCTGATCACGCCGCACATCGCCTGGGCCAGCCGGGCTTCTCGCGAGCGGCTGATTGCGGCAACGGCCGAGAATATCCGGAACTTCCTTGCCGGAACCCTGCAGAACGTTGTGGGGTGAGGGCGATCCCCACGGGTTCCCGCCTTTTCGCTGTCGAAAGAGTGGCCTGGAAGATAGGCAGGGTGTGTGGTCTGTGGCGGCTGCGGGCCGGTTGTGCCGGCAGAACTGCGGCCATGGGCGACGGAATCAGCGGCTGAACGCATGCGCTTCTAAGTTTGCCGATTGCGCCAACCGATACTTCCTCCGGGGAATATATGCGCCGCAGGGCAGTGATGGCTCAGTATCGCTGAGGGGGGATGCGAAGAATGAGTGCGAAGGGAAAGACGTTTGGGTTGCCGGGGGGCGTGGCCTTCAGGCTGCTACGGAAGAGCGGGCGCCGGGGGCTGCCTTTTATCTGCGGGCTGCTGGCTGCGGTGACGGCGGGCATGGCCATGTCGGCCGCTGTTGGCCAAGAGGCACTGTCGCTCTGGGAACCGGTCGACCCCTTTCGGGTCGCCATGGCGTTGGTCGACCCCGTGGACCTTGGGCCGGATGAACCTGCCGGGCTCCAGCCCCCGGCCTGTTGTGACCTCCCGGCGGTGCCAGCCGCCAGCGGTTGTGTGTCTGCGCAGCAATGCGGAGGCTTTGTCGGCGGCGCGGAGGTGATCTTCTTCAAGCCGTTCGGCGAGGCAGGTCAGTCAGCGCAGCAGGTGATCGCCCTGTCGGGTGCAGACAGTTTTCTGCCGGCCTGGCGGCTCTGGGGCGGCTGGTCTGATGCAGAGGGCCTAGGGTTCCGGGTGCGGTGGTGGCAGTACGACCAATTTTCGTCTGCTCCCAGCGGCCAAGGGTTTGATTTTTCATCCCGCTTGATCTTTCAGAAACTCGACGTTGAGGCCACGCAGGCTGTCAGTTATCGCTCGTGGGACCTGCTCTATTCAGGTGGGGTTACCTGGATTGGTAACGAAATGCAGTTGGGAGCATCTAACATCTCCGACATCGATCGCTGGCGGCTGGATGCCGCAGGTGTGACGGTGGGGCTTCAGGGGATTCGTCGAAGCCGCGCCTTTGAGCACTGGCGGTGGCAGGGTGGGGCTCAATTCTCTGGGGTCTTCGGGAATGCCCTGTCGCAGACGGTGGCAGACCCCATCGGTGAGCAGCCCAGTTCGCTCGGGGCCATTCTGGAGTTCACCGTTGGGCCGCGGTGGGAACGTTCAATCGGTGGCGGGGCAACAGCGTTTGCCGGCGGCAATGCCGAGGCGCAGTACTGGATGACTGGCCTCGGGTCGGTTGAGGACGGTGTGACCCCAGACGGCCAGGGGCCGTTGGGCCTGGTCGGGCTCTCCTTCAATGTGGGTATTCGTCGCTAAAAGGCCGGTTTTCTGGGGCGAGTGGCTCGAGGGGGGGCGAACCATTTCGGTCGAGGTTCGTACGTGGGGTTGGCGAAGATCCGCTTCGACGGCCATCCTGCGACCCGTTTCGTGACACCTTCTTCGGGCGAAAGTACGATCTTTGTACGTTGTTTTGTATCCGAGTCGCGTGCATGACCCTCACCGGAAGGGGCCGCGCTGGACCGATTGGAGGCGGTGACTGTGTCGAGAGTGCGGAAAACGGTTGCCTTTCGAGAGTGGCTTACGACGCTTTTCCGCCGCCGACGCTGGCGGTTGCGACGGCGACACCACGCCCGCCATGCTCCTCTGCCGCGGCAGGGGAGACCGGAGGGCATTGGGGCTGAGCCGCTCGAAGTTCGGCTGGCATTTTCTGGCACCCAAATCATCGATGCCGCAGACGGGGCATTGTTAGGTGACCACGCTGGTTCAACACCGCCGGCGATCTGGCAGGTGGTCGCTGGTGATGAGTTGCTCGACCCAGCAGCCCGCGGATCACTTGGGGCAGCGTTTGGGCTGGGGGCGGATCTGCTCCAGGCGCAGGCCGCGGAAGGAACGCTTTCTGCGACGCTCGCCGAGACGTTTGCCATTCGTGATGATGCCGCGGCGAGTGTGATAGCTCAGGAGATTGCCGCCGGCACGTTCACCATCGACGTTGAACTAGTCGGCGGGGAGGTGCTTGGCCAGGCACTGGCGGGCTATGCGGCAAAAGGCCCGGGCGGTGGCGAAGTCATTTTCGTCAATACCGACTGGCTCAATGCTGGCCCCAGTGCCGCCTGGATCGCCTCAGTGCTGGTTGAGGAGGTGGGCCATGCCATTGACCAGCGGGTGACGGCTGGGGGTGACACGCCTGGTGACGAGGGCGAGGCCTTCGCTGCCGCCATGTTCCAGGTCGCTTTCTCGCCGCAGAATACCGCTCGGATTGCCGCGGAGGACGACAGTCGGCTGCTCTCGGTACGTGGGGAGCTCGTCGCGATCGAACAGGCCTCCATCACCATCCAGCAGGTCTATGAGGGTACGCCGAGTGCGCTCAGCCAAGAGGCAAATGAACTGGCAAGCATTACCCTGCTCGCCGGTAGTAGCTTCAGTTTCGTCTCAGCTGATCCTGCCGCGCCGTACTTTGAAGGCAACAACGTCTCCGGCAATTTGACATTCACCGACGGCAGCCAGCAGCAGTCGCTCTATGGGGTAGTCAGCCGGTTGTTTAAGACGGGCAGCACCGTCGAAGGCATGTACTTTTACACGTCTGGCGATGACGGCGTTATTGGCACCGGGGATGCCAACGAGTCGGCCTATGCGTTTGTGATGAGCCCGGCCTACTTCACGTCGGGTGGTGACTATCGAACGAGTAGTGACCCGGTCGACACCGCTCTCAACTCTTTTCTAGAGCCAAACAGCGATCCGTTAGCAGTCAATGACTTGCTCGAGGTACCGGAAGACACCACCGGCACCGGCAACGTCCTAACGAACGACAGCGACCCCGACAACAACCAACTTGAGGTGGTCTCGTACACCATTGACGGCGTGTCGGGAACGCTCGGATCACCAACGATTCTGGCAGGGGTCGGAAGTTTTACGCTTTCCGCTGACGGCAGTTTTTCGTTCACGCCCGAGCCAAATTACACAGGGCCGGTGCCAACGGTCAGTTACACAATCTCCGATGGCAGCGGTGGGACGTCCTCGGCCACGCTCTCGATTATTATGGTGGCGGCCAACGACCCGCCAGCGACAACCGATGACTCGGTGACAACACTGGTCGATACGCCGATCACGCTCCAGGTGACCGATTTTGGATCCTACAGCGATCCGGACGGCGACCTGCTCGCAGGTATTGAGGTGACATCGCTTGAGTCAGCGGGCTCACTTGAGTTCTATAACGGATCGGCATGGACCGATGTGACGGTCAATCAGACGATCACCACGGCCGAGATCAACTCAGGGTTGCTGCGCTTTTCACCTGCCGCCGGGGAGACGGGTAGTCCCTACACCACCATCCAGTTCACAGTGAGCGACGGTTCGTTGTCGAGCCTCGCTGCTGCCACACTGACGGTGAATGTGCTTGATCAGAACACGCCACCGACCGGAGTAGATGACCTCGCGTCACCCAATGCGGTTGAATCTGGCTATCTGGAGGCTGGGTCCAACACCACCGGGAATGTCCTCGCCAACGATACCGATCCGGATGGAGTTGTCGATCCGGGCGCGACTCACACGGTGATCGAGGCGATGAGCTCGGCGGCCTCGACTAGTTTCACGAGCGTGTCGGCCGGCACGACCTCGACGAGCAGTCCGGCGGCCATCGTCGGAGCGTACGGCACGCTCTATCTGGGGGCAGACGGCAGTTATGTCTATGAGGTCGATGACACGAACGCCGTGGTTGACGCTCTGCGAACAGCCTCGGACACGCTTTCGGAAACATTCACCTACACCTTCGAGGATGCCGCCGGCGGGAGAGGGCTGGCGGCCCTGACGGTTGTGATTGAGGGCCGTAACGACGCGCCGGTGGCAGTCGATGATGAAGACTCGGCCAAGGCTGCGGGGCCAACTGACCCGGCCATCAACGCCGAAGGCAATGTGCTCGACAACGACACCGATGTCGACGCTGGTGACACGAAGGCGATCGTGGGGCTGTTGGCGACGGCGACGGGCAGCACGGTTGGCAGTTCGACGACGACGTCGTCATTCACCACATCAAGCGGTTTTACGTCAGTCAAAGATGGCTGGTACATCTGGTACCGGACGGGTGATGGTTCGGGCGGTGACCCGTATGTCTACAGCAATCCACTACTTGATGGTGGTGGGAGCCAGTTGACGGTAGTAAATCCACAGGCAAATAGTTTTTCTTTTTCAGCTGAGCCCGCTTCACCTATTCCGACGGGCACCTACCTCTATTTCACGAGTTCCACCGCTGCGCCGACTGGGTCGGCAAGTGATAAGTACGCAATTATCGAGACAACGACAACTGAGTCGCCGGAAGGGACGGAAACCAGCCTCCTGAGTATCGACGGGCATGTTGTCGTCGGTATGTCGGTGACGGGTGCAAATGTGACCGCAAACACCACGGTGACCGGTGTCACCTATGACGCCAACGGCACTGTGACCAGTATCACGTTTAGCCAAAACGCGGCGATCACCAACCAGTCGCTCACCTTCACGGCAGCTGCCGGTGACACGGTCGAAGGCCGCTACGGCAACCTCACGCTCGTGGCCAACGGTTCGTACGTTTACACCCCGACGCTTACCGGTCTCGAGGCGGGCAATCAGGCCATCGACGTCTTCAGTTATGAGATGGAAGACGCGTCGAACGTCACTGACACGGCCAACCTCACGATTACGATCGACGGGACCTCGGCTGATGGTGAGGTGCTGGCCTCGCCTGATGCCGACACCGTGCCCGAGGATGGCAGCACCACAGGTGATGTGCTGGCCAATGACAATGGTGCGGACACGGTCGACGGGTTTTCATGGGGCGGTACCAGCGGCACCCTTGGATCGCCCATGACGATTGCAGGCGTCGGCAATCTCACCCTGTGGGGCAATGGCAGCTACGCCTTTGAGCCGGCCGAAAACTACACCGGTCTCGTGCCGCAGGTGACCTATACCGCGTCGGATTCCACCGACGGCAGCAATGCCACCTCGACCTCATCGCTGACCCTCACCATCACGCCGGTGAATGATCCCCCAGTCAGCACTGATGACAGCATCACGACAGCAGAAGACACGAACATCACCTTGGCAGTCACTGATTTCGGGGTCTACAGCGATGTCGAGGGTGATCCCCTTACGAAGATCCAGATCACGTCGCTCGAAAGCAGCGGATCGCTTGAGTATTTCAATGGCTCCGCCTGGGTGGACGTGACGCTCAATCAAGAGCTGACCGTTGGTGATCTGGCAAACGGATCGCTGCGATTCGTGCCTGCAGCAGATGAATCGGGCAGCCCTTACACGACCCTGCAGTTCCGCGTGCACGATGGCACCGACTACAGCCTGTCCAACCAGACCCTGACTGTTCATGTCACGCCGGTGAACGACCCGCCAGTGAATACGGTGCCGGGCACGCAGACACTATTTGATTATGAGTCGTTGACCTTTTCTTTGGCCAACGGCAATGCGATTTCGGTGGCTGACGTTGATGGCAATATCACAAGTGTGCAACTTACAGCGGGGGCTGGCACGCTGGCAGTCTCCGCCAGTGGCAGCGCGGTCGTGACCGGCACCGGTGCCGCTGGCAGCCCGCTGGTCATCAGTGGCACCCAGGCTGATATAGCCGCAACGCTGGCGGCAATTTCCTATACTGCTTCCTCTGGGTTTGTTGGGGGCGACACGCTGCGGATTGTCACCACCGATGGTGAAGGTCTGACTGATGCCGACACGGTGCCGATCACTGTGAATGCCGACAATCGCCTGCTTGCCGTCACCGGGACGCGCGTGAATGAGGCATCGCCGTATCTGCCGTTTCAGGTTGATGGCCAGGCGGGCCAGCTTGTGGAGTTGACGCTGGCCGCCACGGGCAGTGGGGCGGGGCATGCCGTCATCGGTGCTGACGTCTCGCCGAACCTCGAGTATTACAATGGCACCGCCTGGGTGTCGTATTCGGGTGGATCTGTCGCCATTCCAGGAAGCAGCGGCAACGCATCGCTTCTGGTTCGCGTCGCAGTCTTTCAGGACACGCAGTTCGAGGGTGTCGAATCGCTCAACCTGACCGCAACTAACTCAGCTGGGGCCGCTGCCGCCGGCAAGGGGGAAATTGTCGACAACGGTACAGGCGACATTTTCCTGGCCACGAACCCGACTTTCACTGCAAACACCAGCGGGCAGCCGGGCTATCCCGATTATCTTGACGACGATCGTGAGATCACGATCAATGACATCAGTGTGAACGAGGACTCGCAGTATGCGGTCTTCACGGTTACCGCAGGTGATGGTCAGGTGCTGGCTCTGTCGCTGGCGAATGGCACAGCTACGGTTGGCACAGATACGGGCAGTTCGCTTGACTTCTACAACGGCTCTGGCTGGGAAGCCTACAACGGCACCTCGGTGGTGATGAATGGCACCACGCTCTTCGTGCGGACGACGATCAACGACGACGCCATCTTTGAGGGCCGCGAAACCTTTGCCCTGACAGCCGAGAGTCTGGGCGGTGGCAAGACTAGCCTGGGAGTCGGCTCAATCTATGACGATGGCACGGGGCAGACCTATAACGGCAGCATTGTGGGCAATCTACCGGCCACGGGCAGCGGCACTGACGATGATCGTGTCATCAGCATCGACAGCTTGACGGTCAACGAAGGGTCGAATCATGCCATCTTTACGCTGACCGGTACCAAGGGGCAGTCAGTCGAATTGACCCTGCTTGATGACAGTGCGGGTGGCACGATTGCAGACAAGGCCGATATCGACGAAAGCCAGGTGCTTCAGTTCTGGGATGGCGATAATTGGGCTGACTACAACACGACGTCGCTGCCGGCTTTGGTTGATTACACCGACTCCGGGCAGGTGAATGGGACGCTGTTGGTACGGGTTGATATCACGGCGGAACAGGATGCAGCCTATGAAGGCAGCGAGACCTTCCGGCTCACCGGTGCGATTGCTGACGCGGGTCCGAATGCCACTGGCACGGGAACAATCGTCGATGACGGAACTGGCACTGCCTACAACGCAACGGTGACCAATGGAACGCCGGGAACCACGGCTGGGACCGATGATGATCGGCCAGTGGCAGTCAGCGACGTGACCGTCGCTGAAGATGCTGGCTATGCGGTCTTCAATGTGACGGGCAATGTCGGGCAGCATGTCGATCTGGCGACCTTCAACGGAACCGCCACGGCCGGTGCTGACTTCTCGGCAGCACTGCAGTACTCGACCGATAACGGCTCAAGTTGGTTGAACTACACGACCGCCGTTGCCATTCCGGCTGGGGGCGACCTTCAGGTTCGGGTGCCAATCACGGATGACTCGGATGTCGAGTCGAGCGAGACGTTTACTTTGGTGGCAACCAATGGTGGTGGCACGGCTTTCAGTGGAACCGGAACGATTACCGACAACGAGATCGTTTCCAACGCCACCTTTGAGGTTGATGACGTGACGGTCAACGAGGGTGCTGGCACGCTGACCTTCACCGTGACGAAAAACGGCGTGTCGTCGGTGAACTCCACAGTTGACTTCACGACTGTCGACGGAACGGCAAATACTGCGGACTATACAGCACTGAACGGGACATTGGACTTTGCGCCCGGTGACACCTCAAAAACGGTCACGGTGAACATCACCAATGACGGCATCT
>WTHB01000133.1 GCA_011523305.1 Planctomycetaceae bacterium
TGTACGTCAATGTCAACCTGGCCACGGAGATGGATTTGCCGGGGCAGCGGGAGACAGTCCTCCATTTCTTTGAGTGCATTCAGAAGAAATTTCCGACGATGCGGAAGTTTCATGCTCGGGACAAGCGGGACTACGTGCTGGAGGAAGACAAAGAGCAGGGGCGGTACCGCTGGGTGGCGGTTGAGCCACGGCGGCTCTGCTCCGGGAGTGTCAATCCGGCCACGATTGAAGACGCGTTGGAGCAGCACCGGCTGCTGCTCGATCTGGCTCCACCGCTGTTGTCGGTCAGTCCGCTCGACTGCGAAGCCCTCGACGTGCTGTTTGGCTTCGACTTTGCTTTTCGCGGGAATCACAATGCCCTGCTGGCTGAGGCACTGGGGCCGGGGCCTGGGTTTGAGGGGGTGGGTGACCTGCCAGGCAGTCGCATCATCAACTTTGAGCCCTCGCTGACGATTGCCGTGGATGAAGAGTGTCGGACGCAGGTGCGGGTCAGCACGGAGTCTCGCACAAATGCCTTTCAGGTCCGGACGGGTGAGTTTGCTGAAGAGCAACTCAGTGTCTATGTGACGGCTCGGCAGTACGGCAGCCTCGATGCCGGCGTGACCTACATCGACGCCGTTGAGCGGCTGGCCCGGCTCGCGCAGGACGTGGTCGACAGTTGTGTGGTCGAGCAGATCCTCCGGCCGCTGGCCCGGACGATTTCGCTGAAGTGAGTTTCAGCACGTGGCAGGTTTGCCACCAACTGCCAAGGATCACAAAGGCCGCGACTGGCTCGGGCCGAGATTGCTAAGGAGAGAGGGGGCGGTTCTTCCCCTTCCGTCGGTCACTGCCCGGCGCCTTCTTGCCGCCTTGCTTGCCGTCGCTTTTCTTGTGGCCGCTTTTCTTGAGATCTGACGTGCTTCTGCCTTTCCCTGAAGACAATTCGCCGTCAGCGGCCTGGTTGCGGCCACGGGGTCGTTCGGCGGCGGGGTCATAGGCAGGGTTCGGCCCGGTCGGCAGGGCGGCACCGGTGGTGCGTTGCCAGGTGACGAGCGTCTGCAGCAGGCGGGCGGCGTGTTGCGGTGAAGCCTGGGCGAGGTCCTCGGTCTCACCCGGATCGGCAGCGAGGTTGTAGAGTTCGGTCCGACCGCCATCCTCAAAAAATTGCAGCAGCTTCCAGTCATCCAGTCGGACGCAGCTTGTCGGTGGTGAGGGGCCCACATAACAGGGAAAGTGCCAGAAGAGCGGGCGGCTCGGTAGCCTGACGGTGCCGTCGAGGAGTGGCACGAGGCTGATGCCGTCGAGGGAGTGGGCGGCAGGTGGCTTGAGACCGGCCAGCTCGAGCAGGGTTGGGTAGAGGTCGATGCTGGCGGTGGGAACGGCTGTCCGCCGGCCCGGCCGGACGATTCCGGCTCCGTTCATGACCAAGGGAACGCGGATGCCACCTTCGTAGAGTTCTCCTTTGCCGCCGTGCAGCGGCGGGGTGTACTGCCGTGTGCCACCATTGTCCGAGGTGAAGATCACCAGGGTGTTGTCGCTCAGGCCGAGCTGTTGCAGGTGGGCGATGATCCGGCCCACGTTCTGGTCGACTGCCTCGACCGTTGCGGCATACGCGGGATCGTCCCGCGGGTCCCCCTGAGCGGCCCGCTTCTGGGTGTATTTCTGGAGGAGGTCGGGCTTGGGCTGAAACGGTGCATGGACGGCATGATCGGGGAGATAGGCGAAGAAAGGCCGCTGATGATTGGTGCTGATAAATTCGAGCACTGCATCGGTGAGGCGGTCGCTGAGATACTGACCGTCATCGTCGAAGTAGGCATCTTTGCTGAAGCCGAGTGACTCAGGAAAGACAACGGTATCAAAGCCCTGGCCTCCTGGTGTCACCGGCCCGGTTCGGCCCCGACCGAGATTCCACATGCCAAAAAAACCAGTGGCATAGCCGCCCGACTGGAGTGCCTCGGCCATTGTTGGCACGTCGGAGGAGAGTTCAGTCCTGCTGTCGGCGGCCATCAGTTTGTGCCAGGGTGAGCCGCGTGGCTGCCGCGGGTCAACGACGGTGTAGATGCCATGGCGGGGTGGGTATTGCCCAGACATCAGGCAGGCGCGGGTGGGGGCGCAGTTGGGCGCACTGGCGTAGGCCTGGTCAAAGACCAGCCCTTCCCGGGCCAGTCGGTCGAGGGCAGGGGTCTCGATGAACTGATTGCCCATGAAGCCCACATCTCGCCAGCCCAGGTCATCGATGAAGACGAGCACAATGTTGGGAGGCCGCGGTCCTGCGGCATCACCGTGGGTGGGGCTGAGCAAGCCCGTGCCCACGGCAAGGAGCATGGCGATCCAGCATGTCCGGAATGAATGAGACGGATGGTGCTTCACCGTGCGGTCCTTTCGTACTGCAGGTCGAGTGTGCCGGTGGCCAGGGTGATCGATTGGATGGCGTCAAGCAGGTCAGCCCGGGTCGCGCCGGCAGTTGGGAGAACGGGCACATCGCTCAGGGCGTAGATGCTGAGGTGGTAGGTCTTGAGCCCCGACCCTCGGGAGCACGGCGGCTCTCGGTGCGGTTGTCAGTTGTCTGTGCAGTTGGTGCTTCAGGCCCGCGGCCAGGTCCTTTGCGTGTTCGCCCCGTCTTCTTCGGCTTGGCAGGGCGGCTGGCCTTTCCGCCACGATCACTTGGAGTTGCCCCCGGGCGTTTCGGCTCCGCATGATAGGTCTCGGACCGCTGGCGCCCATCGGGATCAGTGAAGGTGAAGATGATGCTCTCGTTGGACCCGCGACGATAGGCAACCGTGCCGGTGCGGCCAGCGATCTCATAGGTCAGGAGGGCATGGCTGGTTCTGTCCGATTCAAAGCCTGTGATTGTCGCGCCCCGGAGTGGGGGCAGGGCGGGGCGAATGGGCCGTGCCCGGGG
>WTHB01000134.1 GCA_011523305.1 Planctomycetaceae bacterium
TCGCCGGTCAGGGAAAGGGTGGCAGCTGCTGGCGGTGACGATCGGCTTAGTCAGCCTGGTGGTGATAATTTTTTATCTGACGCGACAGCCACTCGACCGAAACTACGGCGGGACAGCAAGCGGCTTCCGCTGGATCTTTTGGCTGGGGCCGTTGTGGGCGTTTGCCATCACACCGGCAGCTGACCGACTGCAGACCAGCCGGTTGGGCTTTGGCCTCATGCTGGTTCTGCTGGGACTGTCGGTGGTCTCAGTGGCGGCCCCCACCTGGAGTCCCTGGACTCTTCCCTGGCTGCAGCAATGGCTCAACCATCTGGGCTGGCTATCACCCGGCTGACGCCTGATGGGTTGCCGATGGCTGCCTGGACGGGAAATCGCTGGCTTCCAGGCGGGTGTTGCGACTCAACGAAGTCGTTTCTGCGAAACAAATGAACGGCTTCTTGCGGGGGGATGGGGTGTAAAGCCGAGTGGTTTCGGTTTACAGTGAATGACTACTGGTGGGATTACGACCGAACACGTTCCCCCGACATCAATCCTCAGCTCTGAAGAGACCTCCTGATGTCCCGCGCAACCAAAATCAGACTGGTAATCGTCGATGACCACGAGGTTGTTCGTGAGGGCCTGAAGGCAGTCTTTGACGAAACCAGCGTTGAGGTTGTTGGGACAGCGGCCACCGGGACTGATGCCATGGACCTGTGTGCCCGCCTGCGGCCCGATGTCGTGTTGCTTGATATTCGTCTGCAGGGCGGTGAAGACGGCTTGTCGCTCATCAAGCCGCTGCGGAAGGCTGATGAAAACCTCCACGTCATTGTCTTTACGGCTTTTGACAACCCAACCTACATCGCCCGAGCGGCCTCAGCTGGAGCAGCTGATGTGCTGCTCAAGAGCGTTGGCCGACCAGCACTCCTCGCTGCAATCGAGGCTGCTGTGGAGGGCGGATCGCCCCACCAACGGGGTGAACTCCGGCGGATGAACAGCCGAATCAACGACCGCACGCTACCGGATGGAATTGAGGTGCCACTGACACCTCGAGAGACCCAGGTGCTGCGGGTAATCGCGATGGGTCTTTCCAACCAGGAGATCGCCGACGCCCTGACCATCAGCGTTGAAACAGTCAAGGAGCACGTCCAGAACCTGCTTCGCAAACTTGCAGTGAACGACCGCACGCAGGCAGCAGTCTGGGCCGTACGCCAGGGCATTGGTTAGCCGGTTTTGCCGACAGGCTGCCGCCCCTGCGGGTCACGGTGGATCATGGCCGCCCGGTTGCCAAGGGTGGCAGCGGCAGATCCGGCCGATGCCCTTGATTGTGCCTCGGACTGATCCGTATTTCTGAACGGCATCCGCAAAGTACCGACTGCAGGTCGGCTCAAAGCGGCAGTGCCTCCCCAGCAGGGGACTCAGCAGCAGACGATAGACGGCAACCAGCCCGAGAAGAGCCGAGACTGCCAGCCGATCGGCGGTCACACCCAGTCGTCGTACGAGTTGCGGCAATCTTTCAGCCATTCGAGCCACCACTCCTTTTGCCTGACGATTGCGGGCTGTCGGGATGAGATTGTTCATCAGAAGGAGACGCCTCTGCCGCCCGCCTACTGACTTTCCTGCGCAATCGAGCTGCCAAATCGAGGAGCAGTCGCTCAATCTCAGCCACGCCGGCGGCACCAGTTCGCGGCGGGCCGGCCGCCCGCACCACCACAACAAGGTCGAGAGCAGCAGGCAGCCTTCCCCGCAGCCGGCGAAAGACATCCCGCAGCCGCCGCTTCCAACGGTTGCGGACAACCGCATTGCCCACCCGGCGGGAAACCGACAGGCCCAATCGAGATTCCGTCGTGTCAGACCGCGGTAGCCCGTAGAGCACTAGCGGTCCAGCAGCCACCGAGGTTCGACCAGCGTAGACCGCCTTAAAATCGAGTGGTCGCCGTAAGCGAGCAGCCCGTGGAAACCGGCAGTTTCCGCGGTCCGCGTTCACCAGACCAGCCCCGTCCGGGGAGGCTCGGTCACTGTCGCTTCTGCCGCCCGGGCCGATTCAAGCAGGCTTTCCATCGCCGTGGCATCAGCACCACCCGGCAACGCGATTTGAACGTCGGCAATCAGATCGCCCCGGGCCCCATTGGCATGTCGCACCCCCATGCCGGCGGCACGAAGCTTTTTGCCAGAAGACGTACCCGGGGGAATCCGCAGGCTGATCGTGCCCCACGGCGTCGGCAGATCAACTTTGGCACCAGCAATTGCTTCGGAAAGCGTGATGGGCAGCCCGACGAGAAGCGTATCGCCGTCACGGCGAAATATGGGATGGGGCTCGACCCGCACCTGCAACACGAGATCGCCTGCAGCGGCACCACCACTGCCGGGCCGTCCCTGCCCTCGCAGCCGCATCCGAGAACCATCGGGAAGCCCCTGGGGAATGGTGACGCTGATTGTCTCGCCGCGGCCATCCCGCTCGATCCGGACCTCGGTTTTGCCACCATCGATCGCCAGCTTGAATGGCACGCTGATCGTGGCGGAAAGATCTTCACCCGGCATCGCCGCGGCCCGCCTGCTCCGAGCAGCACGCTTCCCTCGACCACCACCGCCGAACAGATCAGCGAAGCCGCCGCCAAAGAGGCTTTCGAGGTCGATCTCAGCACCAGCCTGTGCCCCCCCGGGAAAGGGCCCCGCCTGCCCTTGGGGGCTCCAGCCACCGCCGCCACCGACGCCCTCGAAGGAACTGCCGTAGCGGTCATACATCTCCCGTTTGCTCGGGTCATTCAGAACATCGAAGGCGGTCTGCACCTTCTTGAACTGTTCTTTTGCAGCCTTGTCATCGGGGTGGAGATCAGGATGGTACTTCCTGGCCATCTCCCGGTA
>WTHB01000090.1 GCA_011523305.1 Planctomycetaceae bacterium
GGGCTAAACGATGCCGTCTGCGGCATGTGACAGCATCACTTCACCGCCTGGCATGCAGGCACGTGCCGGTGCACGTGGCAGTCTCTCGTGTCAGGCTTTGTCGCGGGCTGTTTCAGTGGAGCTGCTCCCAGTGCGGTCACAGGTGGCAGCAAGCAGAGCGAATGCTTCCCGCTCGCGATCCCCAGCGGTTTTGTCGATGAGGGGCCGCAGCAGGTCGAGTTGCTGCTTCACCTCTTCCAGTCCCAGCAGGTGCACCCGGGTGGAGAGAATGGCTGCCTCCACCACGGCATGTGCGGCTCGGTTGAACCCGCGGAAAGGGCGGCCGTGATGGCGGGCCACAACGTTGGCCGAGAGGCGGGCCCGCGGGCCTGAGGTATCAGCGTGAACAATGCGGAACTCAAAGGCTTCGCAGGCTTCCTCCAGCACCCAGCCTGGAACTGCCGTGGCGGCCCGGGCGGCTGGTGGTGCCGGCAGGCTGCCGGTGACGATGCGGGCTAGCAGCAGGACATCATCAGTCAGGTGAAAGACGCCGGTGGGCTGGGCCGCGAGCAGACGGGCGGTCTCGCTGTCGCAAAACGGCTTGAGGACAATGCGGTCAAAGGCTTGACTATCAGCGACCTCGGGGCCCATTGCAGCCAGATGGAGGCTGCCGTCGGTCGCGGTGGTGGTGACAAGGCCTTCGAGAATCACGGGGGCAGAGCCTGCGGGGTGCCTGAAACGACCGGGGGAGGAGGACGGCCTCCCGCGAAACAGGCATCCTACCCTGCGACGGCCTGAGCAGTGCATAAACTATTGGGCATGACCATGTCTCCGCCCACCGAGAATCGCCTGCACTTCGTCACCGGCAAACTTGCCGAGCCGACGCTGCGGGAGATACTCGGCCCGCTGGCTGCTCAGGTTGGGTTTGAGCCAACTGTGCAGGTCCTCAACATCACCGTGGCCGCGCTGATGACAACTGAATGGATAGCTCGTCGCCTCGAGGTGCCGGCGGGAACTGACCGAGTGGTCATTCCCGGTCTCTGTCGGGGTGACCTTGCTAGCCTGGAGGCCGTCGCGGGCGTGCCGGTGGAACGCGGCCCAGCCGACTGCCGCCGGCTGGCGGAGTGGTTCGGCCAACAGCGGCAGGATCTGGCCGATTACGGCAGCCACGACATCGAGATCATTGCTGAAATCAACCATGCCAATCGGCTGAGCCAGGCTGGCCTCCTGACGGAAGCGAGGCGACTTCGCGAGGCCGGGGCCGACACGATTGACGTCGGCTGCACCCCAGGCGAGCCGTGGGCCGCTGTTGGTGCGGCGGTGGCAATGCTGGTAACCGAGGGCTTTCGGGTGTCGATCGACAGCTTTGATCCGGCGGAAGTCACGGCTGCCACCCGGGCCGGGGCCAGCCTCGTGCTCTCAGTCAATTCCAGCAACGTTGACGCTGCCGCTGATTGGGGCTGCGAGGTGGTGGTGGTACCCGATGTGCCCGCGACGCTTGAGGGCTTTGACGAGACGGTCGCCCGGCTGGGAGCCCGCGGCGTGCCGCTGCGGCTTGATCCGGTGCTCGAGCCGATTGGATTTGGATTGGCCGCCAGCCTTGGTCGCTATCTCGATGTCCGCCGTCGGTATCCCGACGCTGAAATGATGATGGGCATCGGCAATCTGACCGAACTGACCGATGTCGATTCGGCGGGCATCAACACGCTGCTGCTCGGCTTCTGTCAGGAGACGGGGATCCGCTCGGTGCTGACCACCGAGGTCATTCACTGGGCTGCAAGCAGTGTCCGTGAATGTGCCTTGGCTCGTCCGCTGGTTTACCACGCGGTGACGCACAAAAGCTTGCCGAAGCATATCGAGCCGCGGCTGGTGACGTTGCGAGGCGGAAAGCCGCAGTCCCACGGCGACGAGGCTCTTGAACGTTTAGCAGCCGCCATTCGCGACCCAAACTTTCGAATCTTCGCCGAGCGGGGGCAGATTCACCTGGTGGGACGGGGGCTTCACCTGGCTGCCCGCGATCCGTTTGCCCTGTTTGATCTGCTGGCAGCCCACGGCCGTGACGATGTCGATGCCAGCCATGCCTTCTATCTCGGCTATGAAATGGCAAAGGCAGTGACTGCCCTGACCCTTGGGAAAGATTACCGCCAGGATCAGGCCCTCGATTGGGGCTATCTGACTGAACCAGAAATTGGCTGCGGCCCGTCCGCGGCGGCCGCGCGGGTGGCGGCGGGAGAGGTATCGCAGCCAGCGGCCCCGGCGAAACATGGAGCGGCCCGATGAGCCTCGAGATGAATCTTGATTCGCTCCATCACTGGTACACGGCCTCAGGGACCTTGGTCGCCGAATTGCCAGCGGCGTTTCCTGCCGACCGCATCATGCGAGGACTGGCCAAGTTTCCGGGGCTTGTCTCTTTCGACAGCAGTTCCGCTGGCGCGCCTGCTGAGGCAGCGGGGCAGGCAGCAGACGCAGCGCTGGAGCTTGCCCGGTTTTCGTTTCTGGCCGCTGATCCAATCTTTACGTGGCGTCTCCCGGCACGCTCTGGGGACGACTCAGGCGATCAGGTGCGGCAGATTCTTGGCGAAGCCCGGCGGGTGCTGGCTGACTGCCGCTGCCTGACCATTCCGGGCCTGCCACCGTTTCAAGGTGGCCTCGCCGGATTGTTGTCGTTCGATGCAGGGCTGGCGCATCTGGGCGTGCCGGTCACGACAGCCCGGCCAACGGCGTTGCCGCTGCTGCGCCTTGGGCTCTACGACGTGGTCTTTGCTTTTGACCATCAGCGGGAATGTGCTTGGGCAATCTCGCAGGGGTTGCCGGCAGGGGGGCAGGCGGCGCGGCGGCAGCGAAGCCGGCAGCGGTTGGAGCACCACCTGGCCGCAGTCGCAGCGACGCCGGTGGGCGCAGCCCCAGCCGCACGGTGGCAGCGGCCAACGGAGAGTCAGGCACTGCCGGGGTTGGTGCCGCTGCCAGGGAGTCCCGGTGTGTTTTCAACGCACACGGAGGCAGACTATCTGGCGATGGTGCAGGCGGGCATCGATCTCGTGCGTGCGGGCGATATTTTTCAGGTCAATCTGGCGCAGCAGTTACGTGTGTCCGCCACGTGCGATCCCCTTGCGCTGTACCGCGTGGCCCGCCGGCTCAACCCGGCCCCGTTCGCGGGCTTTCTTGCGCTTGATGATGGGGCGATTGTCAGCATGTCACCAGAACGATTTCTGAAGGTGACGAGAGACCGGGTCTGGATGCATCCGATCAAGGGAACCCGCCGGATACTCGCCAGCCCTGAGGCCGATCTCTATGCCGGAGCTGACCTTGGTGCGAGCGAAAAAGACCGGGCGGAAAATGTGATGATCGTGGACCTCGTGCGGAACGATCTGGCCCGCGTCTGCCGCCCTGAGTCCGTGGAGGTTGAAGCCCTCTGTCGCCTTGAGCGGTTTCGCTATGTCCAGCATCTGGTGTCGGTCGTCAGCGGCAGGCTGCTGCCAGGGGCGGGGCCGCTCGATGCGGTCCTGGCGAGCTTTCCGGGGGGCAGTGTCACCGGGGCGCCCAAACGCCGCGCCTGTGAAATCATCAGTGACCTGGAGCGGGCGGGCCGGGGGCCTTACTGCGGGACGCTGGGGTACGTGGGCTTTGATGGCGCTGCCGACTTCAATCTGTTGATTCGCAGTTTTGTTGTTGGTTCTGACGAGATCAGCTTTTCGGCGGGCGGGGGCATCACGGTTGGCAGTGACCCTGCTGCGGAATATGCTGAGAGCCTCCACAAGGCTGAGGGCATGCTGCGGGTGCTGGCGGCGTTTGCCGGAGAGGAACCGGCATGATCGTCGTGCTCGATAACCACGACAGCTTCGTCTTCAACCTGGCCCGCTATCTGCGGTTGCTTGGGGCACCAGTCGAAGTGCTTTCAAGCCATGCCGTCAGCCCGGCTGAGGTGGTTGCCCGGCAGCCGGCCGGCATCGTGCTTTCGCCTGGTCCCTGCACGCCGCATGAGGCTGGCTGCTCGGTTGCCTGCGTGCAGCGGTTGCGGGGGCAGGTGCCAATTCTAGGGGTCTGCCTGGGGCATCAGGTAATTGCTGCAGCAGCGGGTGGAACTGTGCTCCAGAGCAGCCAGCCGCAGCATGGCCGCACCAGTGAGGTGTTGCATGATGGCACGAACCTTTTCGCCGGGCTTCCGAGTCCGCTGCGAGCCTGCCGCTATCACTCGCTGGTGGTCAGTGAGTCCTCGCTGCCGAGTGATCTTGCCGTAACCGCCCGAACGGCTGGCGGCATGGTGATGGCGGTTGCCAACGACGCGGACCGACTCTACGGCGTGCAGTTCCATCCGGAATCAATTTTGACCGAGGGTGGATTTCGGCTACTGGCAAACTTTCTGGAACAGACCGGCATGGCTGTAGCCACCGAACGGGTGGCCCAACTCGATGCCGATCTGATGCGGCAGGCGGGTGAGGCGGGGCAAGAGCCGGGGCACGATCTGCTTCGCGGGGTGAGTTTCTGACCAGGGTGCAGGCCGACTTCCTGCCTAGGGTTGCGGCAGTGTTGCCTGCTGTCTGCGCGGCCTGTGCCAGCCGCAGCGGGCGAGAGCCCGTCGACGCCAGGGTGCTTCCGCGCTGCTCCCCTGCTGTTTTCCTCTGCTTTCCCGTGTCGCCCGAATTGTTTTCAGGGCTGCTGCTGGTTTCGGCACGCCCTTTGCGTTGTCCAGCATGGGTTGGCGTCTGTGTCGTGGTGATGCAGTGACGTGGCCGGGCAGGACGTTGTTTCTGCCTTCCTTCCTGAAAACAAAGTAATAAAAAGGCGGAGGATCGTCATGAAGACACTCGGGGATCGTTGGATGTACGGACTACTCCTAGGAGTAGTCACCTGTTTGGCCGTGGGAGTGGTTTCGACTGCATTCCCTGCAACGGCTGTCGCGCAAGAAGAGCCCGCGGCTGTTTCGGCGGGAGAGGCGCCCGCCGAAGAAGCGGCGGAGCCGGCAAAAGAAAAAAAGCCTGAGGAGGAAACGCCTGCTGAAGAAGCGGCCGAGGTTGAAGCGGCGGCCGATCCCTTGGCTGCCTACATCGCTGAGGCGGATTACACGATCAACACGTTGATCATGTTTATCTGTGCGGTGTTGGTGCTGTTTATGCAGGCCGGTTTCGCCATGGTCGAAATCGGGCTCAATTCGGCAAAGAACGCTGTCAACATTCTGGCGAAGAATGTGATGGATCTCTGTGTCGGCGTCCTGCTCTATCTGTTCATCGGGTTCACCCTGATGTACCCGGGCGATGCCTGGATCGTCGACGGATGGATTGGAACGCCGTCACCCTTCGTGGTCGCATCTGAAGGTACCGAGTACGGCGACTATAGTTCGTACGCTGACTTTCTCTTTCAGGTGGCATTTGCCGCGACAGCCGCGACCATCGTGTCAGGTGCTGTTGCTGGCCGAATGAAGTTTTCGGCCTACCTCGTCTACAGTGCGATTCTGACTGGGTTGATCTACCCGATCAGCGGAGCATGGAAGTGGGGTGGCGGCTGGTGTGATGCAATGGGCTTCCAGGATTTTGCGGGGAGCATTGTGGTGCATGCGGTCGGTGGGTTTGCCGGGCTGGCCGGTGCGATCTTCCTGGGGCCACGCGTTGGTCGCTTCTCTCGTGAGGGGAAGAGCCAGCCCATCCCAGGCCACAACATTTCCTTCGCTGCCCTGGGTGTGTTCATCCTCTGGGTGGGTTGGTACGGCTTCAATCCTGGTAGCCAACTCACCTATGCAGGTGCTGCCAATGCAAACGCCACGACCTACATCGCCTTGACCACAACGCTGGCGGCAGCCGCCGGTGCGGTGACTGCGTTGCTGACTGGCTGGGTGATGTTTGGTAAGCCCGATGTCACGATGGCCCTCAACGGTGTGCTTGGTGGTCTGGTGGCGATCACCGCCAATTGCGACCGGGTCTCTCAAGGTGAGTCGCTGATCATCGGCCTCATCGGTGGGCTGTTGGTTGTGATGGGCATTTTGATGCTGGAGAAGTTCAAGATCGACGATCCCGTCGGTGCTTGGCCTGTTCACGGCCTCTGCGGCCTCTGGGGAGGCCTGGCCACCGGCATCTTCGGCGACCTGCCCGACGGCGTCGGTTCAGTCGGCGAGTTCTTCACCACCCAGGTGATCTGCAGCCTTTCGATCTGCGTCTGGGCCTTCGTCACGATGTCGATCGTGTTCGGGGCGCTCAAGGCAATCGGCATGTTGCGAGTTTCACCGGAAGTTGAGCAGGCCGGTCTCGACCTGCACGAACATGGCCTGCGGGCCTACCCCTTGGGGGCTGATCAGTAAGCCTCCGGTTTGTGTCCAGAAGGATGCCCCAATGGCCTGGACGAGCATTCCGCCTTGCTCGTCCAGGCCGGGGTGTTTCTGTTTTTACGGAAAGCTCGGGCGGCTGTTTTTACGAAAAGCTCGGGCATCGTGCCCGAGCTTTCCTTGGGGCGGAAACCTGCGAAGCCGAGGTTCGCAGGTCTCCGCTGTTTCTGATTGGCGGCTTCCTGCCGCCGGGTGGCAATTTTCACGGAAAGCTCGGGCTTCCTGCCCGACTTTTCTTGGGTCGGAACCCTGCGGAGCCGTTCGCAGGCTCCCGCTGGTTCTGATTGGCGGTCTCCTACCGCCGGTTGTCAGTGGGCTTTGTTCTGTGGTGCTTTCGTGTGGTGCGATCCTCTGTCCTGACGATGCATTCACGGGTGACGAGGCGAGGGGGTCGGCGAACGCTCGAGGAGCCTTTGAAAATGGCCCCCTGTCGGTAGCGCTATACCAGTTCCCGCATCGGCCATTTTCAGCAGCGACGAGACTTTTGCCGCCCCCGAGCCGGCTGCGGCTGCTTCTGCTTTCGCGGAAACCAGCGAAGCCAAAGGACACAGGCCTCCGCTGGTTTTGATTGGCGGCCTCCTGCCGCCGGGCGGCAGAGCTAGCACGCCCTGGTCAGCGGCCGATGGGGCCCGTGCGAAAGCCGCCGTTAATGTTGATCACCTGCCCGGTGACAAAGCTGGCCTGCGGTGATACCAGCCAATGCACCGCAGCAGCGATATCCTCTGGCTCCCCCCAGCGTCCCACCAGGCTTTCGCGAACAGCGCGATTTTGCCACTCGTCACTGGCCTGATCTCCCCACGCCGTTTTGATCCAGCCGGGGGCCACGCAGTTGACGCGGACTGAAGGAGCGAGCGACTTGGCCAGGCTCTTCGTGAACGCCATCACGGCACCCTTGACCGCCGCAAACAGTTCACCGCTGTCTCCAGCCATGCCGACGGTGGCCTGGTCCCAGCCAATGGTCACGAGTGACCCACCGCCGGAGGCTGACAGTCGCTGGCCAAAGGCCCGGCCCAGCAGCAGCGTTGATCGCAGGTCGATGTCAGTCAGCAGTTGCAATTTGCCCGCAAAATCGAGGCGGGCCGCCGGGCCGGTCAGCGTGTCAGCCCCCGCGATCAGGCAGACTGCATCAAGGCGTGGGCAGATGTCTGCCGCGGCAGTGACAAGCTGCTCACAGCCGGCTGGGGTGGCAAGGTCGGCCAAGATGGTGCCGGCTGCGGCACCACGCCCCTGGACTGCGAGTTGCTCAGCCACAGCAGCGGCGGCTTCCTGCCGACGACCGTGAATGACCACAGCGGCTCCCGCAGCGGTGAGCTGCTGGGCCACACTGCGGCCGATCCCGCTGGTGGCACCGGTGACAAGAATCGTCTGCCCGTCGAGATCACCCATTGTTCAGTTGGTGTCCTCAGGTGTCGTAGGAGGAGCGACAGAGTCAGTTGCCCCGGTCACGGTTACTTCATAGCAGGCGGCCTCCTCCGCGTTGCGAACAAGCAGCCGATTGCCAGCGAGGCAGAGGTTGTTCCAAGTCTGGCCGTCCAGGGCTGCGAAGCGACCGAGCTCGGTCGGCTGCTCGGGGGTAGCGGGCACCGCTATCACTTCGCCTGACTCAGCCTGCACCAACAGCGTGCCGCCAACAAGCAGCACCTGCCCCTGGCCGTAGCGGCCCCGCTTCCAGGCCCGCGTGCCATCGCGAAGCCGGACGCACTCGAGAATGCCGTCTGAAAGTCCGTAGGCGTGGCCGTCCCGGATGGCGACATTGGTGAACTTTGTTTTCAACAGATTTGATTGCTGCCAGATCGGCTCGATGACCCCGGTTGCGTCTATCCCAGTCGCGTTGTCCAAGGAAAACACCGCCGCCCCCACGCCGTAGCCCTTCGAGATGAACAGCCTGTCGTCGGAAAGCAGGTGGGGCTGCGAACAGCTGGCATCAGAGTTGGAGTGGCCCGGCCAGACAACCTCCCAGACCGTGGCACCTGTCTCGGGTTCGTAGGCGGCGACGTGACCCTCATTGACGGTGACCACGAGATCCCGCCCCTGAATCGAGAGCAGTTGCGGTGAGGCATAGGCAATCTGTTCGGTGCCGGCCAGCCATGCTCGGCTGCCGGTGGCACGGTCATAGGCAACGAGCGAGACAAAGGCCGCTGTCGCTGGGTTGGCGGGAGCCTCACCCGAGTCGGCGAGGTCAACGCCCTGGCGTGGACCACCTGCGGGCACGATGACCAGACGATCGGTGACTAACGGAGAGCCCGAGCGGCCCCACGCAACTGCGGCAGCATGTGCGGCCCTGTCGAGGCCGAGGTCGGTGACGATATCCTTCCGCCAGAGGACCGCGCCCGTGGCTCCGTCGATGGCATGCAGCCAGCCGATTGCCCCGGTCGTGTAGACCACGCCATCTCGAATGGTTGGGGTGGACCGTGGGCCGACGCCCCCCAGCACCGTCTCGTGGCGGGCCGGCACCGACACGGCCCACTCAAGGGTGCCGGTTGAAATGGTGTAGCAGGTGACGGCCTCGTCCTCACCGCGTTGCTCGAGCGTGACGGCGTGGTCCCCGCATGTGGCGAAGCCGCTCCAGCCAGCACCGATCGGCTGCCGCCAGACGAGGCGTGGTGGCGTGTCGTTCCAGTCGGTGGCGATTTCGACATTTACCAGCCGGTTGGTGCCTGTCGGGCCGAGGAAGCAAGGAAAGTCAGCTGCGGTTTCCACCCACGGGCTGGCCGCGTTGAGGGCTCCGGCCTGCCGGGCGGCGGAGGTGGCCGAGGGAAGGAGTGCATCGCGGCGGGGCTGCCACCGGAAGGCGAACTGAGGCACAAGGTCACCGCTCACCCGCTCAATGCGGAGTGCGGCCAAGGCCACCAGGATGAGTGCGGCCAGGCCAATTGAGACACCTTTCTTGAGGCTGCGGGAATGGCCGCTTTCCCGCAGGAACCAGACATAAACGACAACCAGGCCGGAAAAAGCGAGGATCAGCGTGATGATGTTGCGGACCGCCTGATCAACCACCGCGCCGGCGATCAGTTCCAGCCAGCCAAACCGAACAAGCGCGGTGGCGGCGACCAGGGAGGCCAGGGTGACCCAGACCCTCGTCGGCGGGATCAGCGGGCGAGGACGCAGCGAGGCGGCCCCTTCCGATGCGGGGATGTCGCGGGGCATAAGAAGGCAGGGGGCGAGAGGGGGCGGCAGTGGCCACCGGCAGGCCTACTGAATACAGGGCCTGTTCTACCGTTGCCGGTTCCGGTTCGGCAATATCGCGGAACTTCCGTCATAACTGCTCCCCAACGGCAGCATCTCCGTGGCGATCGGCTACACTTGGGGTGCTGACCGGTTATCAGGTTGTTCAGGTTGTTCCCTTGGTACGGTTCCATGCCGCAGTCTTCGTCGCCCGCCCTCCCGCCAGATCCTGTGATTGAACCAACCCCGACTGCTCCCGATTCGTCCGTTCGCCGTCGGCCCAGTGCAGGTCCGTCGACGCTGGCGGTGCATGCCGGGGAAGACCATGTGAAGCCCGGGTTTGCGATCACAGATCCAATTTTCGCTGCATCGACCTACACCTTTCCGGATACCCAGGCGATCGTTGACTTTCTCGAGGAAGGGCAGACTCGGGAGGAGTATGGCCGCTACGGCAATCCGGGTGAGAAGGTCGTCGAGGAGAAACTGGCGGCTCTTGATGCTGGCGAGGCGAGTGTGCTGTTTTCCAGTGGCATGGCGGCCTTTGTCGGCCTGCTGATGGCGCATGTCGATGCTGGCGATGAAATCATTTTCTTCGATGAGTGCTACCACCGCAGTCGAGAATTCTGTCGCAAGCACCTGACCCGATTTGGCGTTGGCTTCCGAGAGGTGCGAACCTGCGACTACGATGCGATGGAGGCGGCGATCACGCCGCGGACCAAGTTCATCATCAGTGAGTCGCCCACCAATCCGCACCTGAGCGTGGTCGATAGCGAGCGGTTCGCCGAAATTGGTCGCCGGAACGGGGTGCTAACCCTGATTGATGCCACGCTTTGCACGCCCTACAACGTCCGTCCCCTTGAGGCTGGCGTTGATTTCGTGCTTCATTCGGCCACGAAATATCTCGGCGGGCACAACGACCTGCTGGCCGGGACGGTGACCGGTTCGGCAGAGTTGCTTGAGCCGGTGCGAAAACTGCGGGGCATCATGGGCGGGGTCAACTCACCCCACAACGCCTACCTGCTGGAACGCGGGCTGAAGACGCTCGCCCTACGGATGGAGCGGCACAATGCCAACGGTCAGGCGGTGGCCGAGTTTCTGGCGGGGCATCCACGGGTGGAGCGGGTGCTGTACCCAGGCTTGCCCGATCATCCGTATCACGAGATTGCCAGCCGCACGATGCGGGGCTTTGGTGGCCTGGTTACTTTCTTCATCAAAGACGCCAACTGGCGGCAGACGGCGGCGGTGATCGATGCGGTGACGATTCCACGAATTGGGCCCAGCCTTGGTGGGGTCGAGTCACTGATCGAACAGCCGATGGTGATGAGTTACTGGAACTACACGCCGGCAGAGCGGGCAACCTTTCGTATCAGCGACAACATGGTGCGAATGGCCTGTGGCGTTGAGGATTCCGCTGATCTGATTGCCGACTTGGCTGCGGCGCTCGAGGCGGCGGAGTAGCCGATGGAGTTTCGGACGCGGGCCATTCACGTCGGGCAAGAGCCTGATCCGACCAGCGGCGCGGTGGTGCCGCCGGTGCATCTGGCCAGCACTTATGTGCTGCCCTCAGCGACGGGGCCGGCTGACTATGACTACGCCCGGACCGGCTCGCCGACGCGGCATGCCTTCGAGGCGGTCCAGGCGTCGCTTGATGGTGGCGAGCGGGCGGTGGCCTATGCATCGGGCATGGCGGCCACCCACGGCGTCACCATGCTGTTGAAGCCGGGCGACCACCTGGTGACCGGCACGGACATCTACGGCGGCAGCTGGCGGCTGTTCAACAACGTGCTGGCAGAGCAGGGCATCACTGTCTCGGCAGTCGATACGACCGACCTGGAGGCAGTGCGGTCGGCCATTCGGGACGAGACCCGCATGCTCTGGATTGAACCGATCGGCAACCCATTGCTATCAGTCACCGATGTTGCTGGCTGTGTGGCAATTGCCCGCGACGCCGGAATTTTGCTGGTGGCCGACAACACCCTGGCCACGCCGGTGCTCTGCCGGCCGCTTGAAGCTGGTGCAGACATCGTTATCCATTCGGCGACTAAATACATCGGCGGCCACAGCGATCTGCTCGGTGGGGTTGCCGTTGCCCGAGATGCCGAACTCGGGACCCGGCTGCATTGGCTACAGAATGCGACCGGCGGAGTGATGGGTCCGCTCGAATCATTCCTCTGCTGTCGCGGGGTGAAGACACTCGAACTTCGCGTGCTTGCCCAGTCGGCCACCGCAGCCCGCCTTGCCCAGTGGCTGGGGCAGCAGCCAGGGGTTTGCCGGGTTCACTACCCGGGGCTGGCCAGCCATCCCGGCCATGCCGTGGCCCAGCGGCAGTTTCAGGGTGGCTACGGAGCCATGGTCAGTTTTGAGATTGATGGCGATGTCGCGGCAGCCCGCCGGGTGGTCGAGGAAACACGGCTGTTTCAGTTGGCGGTGAGCCTCGGCGCCGTGGAGTCGTTGATTGAACTGCCCGCGGTGATGTCTCACGGGGCCTACGCACCCGAGGCCCGGCGAGCCGTCGGCATCACCGACGGGCTGATTCGGCTCTCGGTCGGCCTTGAGGCGGCGGCTGATCTTGAGGCCGATCTGGCTGCCGCGCTGGCAGCAGCCGGCTGAGCTGCCCTGGTGTGAGCCACCCTGTGTGAAGTTGGGGATAATTGGTGGCCAGGAGAAACTTTTCTAGTCAGGGCGAATTTTCTGAAAGTTCTGGTGGTAGCGGTACCGATACCTCTCCTGAATGCAACGGTGGCGTGAACGGCGGGTTTGTCCGTGAGCAGCCACCCGGCAAGGAGAGAATCATGCGTCAGACGTCCCTTCGAATTGTTTCACTCGTCGGCACATTGGCGGTCGTTGTCGCGGCGACAACCACGGCCCAGGCTGAGCAGACCACCACGGATGGTAGTCTGAAGTGGACTCCGCATCGTGCCGCTGCCCGACCGCTTGATGGTGGCGTTGAGGAAGCACTGGCTGCCGCCGCAACCACGCCGGTCGCCAAACCAGCAACACCGCCTGTCGCGGAACCCGCCCCTGCTGCGACCGTCACACAGACGCCACCTGCGGCTGACAATCCACTGCCTCCGGCAACCGTCGCGGTGCCGGATGCCATTCCCGCTGCCACGGCTCGACCGCAGATGCAGGTCGTGGCCAAGGCACCGGAAGAAGGTTTTGCTCCGCTCCGGAAACAGTTCGACCCTGGTCAGATGGTCGAGCGATTCGGCGACTGGGTGAATAACGGTCAGCCGGCTGAAGCGGCCGGTTCGGCCTCGGCCACCGAGGACGGTCCCCTGGGCATGGGCCTGATGCGAACCCCACAGGGGCACCGCGCGGGCCGGCCGATGGTGGCCCACGAGCGTCCAGTCGATCTGCAAGACATTGAACGGCAGCGTGCCGGTGGCGGTCTGGCTCCGCGGTACAGCCCCGCGGTTGCACGAACCGCGGTTCGGCCGGAACGGCTGGCGATGGATGTCGACAATGTGCCGTCAGTGATGTCGCAGCGGGCGCAGGCTGAGGCGGTCGCCCCACCGCCGGCATCCCGTCAGCCGACGAAGGCTCCGGCCTCGCAGGGCGACGAGCCCCTGATCATTGAGACGACCCCCGGCAGCATGAGCGACAGCCTAGGCGGCTATGTCGACGAGGGCGGTTCCATGGGCGACGACATGTGGATGGGGAGCATGCCTGCCCAACTGCATGTCGAGTCGTTCTACGACGACCCCTACGCCTGCGAAGAAGACTGCGACGTGGTGCCGTGGCACTTCTGCCACGGTCGCGTCTGCAACTGGCTGCGACAGTTCGGCCGACCCTATTACGGCTGGCG
>WTHB01000003.1 GCA_011523305.1 Planctomycetaceae bacterium
GCCGGAGCCCAGGCATTGAAGGATTGGACCAAGCGGCCGAGGTCTTCGCGGTCGGCACCTTCCCGCTGGTAGAAGCCGGTCAGGCTGACGAGGTTGGCAGGTTCACTGGGACCATAGCAGCCAAAGCACTCGCGGCCATGAGCAGGGCAGATGGCGCCGCAGCCGGCATGAGTCACTGGGCCGAGGCAGCTGATGCCCCGGGCAACCGCGACGCAGACCGTCTGCCGCTGTTTGCATTCCATGCAGACGCTGTGGCTGGGAATGTTCGGCCGGCGGCCAAGCAGGAAGGCGGTGAGCACCTCAAGGAGTTGGCCTGGGTCGATCGGGCAGCCACGCAGTTCATAGTCGATCGGCACGTGGTCCGCGACGGCGGTGCTGGTCGCGAGGGTCGAGATGTATTCCGGGGAGGCATACACCCCCGCAAGAAATTCGGGATCGCGGCCCCAATTCCGCAGGGCCTGGATGCCACCGGCGGTCGCACAGGCACCGAGGGCGATGAGATGGCGACACTGCCGACGGATTGTTTTGATGCGATCGATGTCGTCTGGTGTCGAGATCGAGCCCTCGATCAGGCCGACATCGTAGGGGCCAGGCTCAATCTGGGAGCGGGCTTCAAGGAAGTGGGCAATCTCCACCCGGTCCGCCAGTTGCCGCAGCTGACCCTCCAGATCGAGCAGCTGCAGTTGACAGCCATCGCACGAAGCGAACTTGAAGACCGCAAGGGTGGGGCGGTGCGGGCTCACAGGTTGGGCACCTCCAGGAACTGCGCAATCTCGTCATAGCGAAATATAGGCCCGTTTCGGCAGACAAAGGCTGGCCCGAATTGGCAGAGACCGCAGAAGCCGGCGGCGCACTGCATGTTCCGCTCCATTGACAGATAGAACTGCTCCGCCGGCAGCCCGCGGCTGAACGCGACATCAGCCAACGATCGCATCATCACCTCGGGGCCACAGGTGAGCATCGTGGTTGTCTCGCTGATGGGCTGGTCGTCAAGCAGCTGGGGCACTAAGCCGACCGGGCCCTGCCAGCCAGACGCCGCCGTATCAACGATCAAGACAACGTCGAGTCCAGCGGCCTGCCACTGGGCGAACTCATGCTGGTAGAGCAGGTCCTCAGGGGTTTTGGCCCCGATGAGTACCGCCACGCTGCCAAACTGGTCACGGCTCGTGGCGGCCTGCCTGATGGCCGCACGGACCGACGCCAGGCCGACGCCTCCGGCCGCGATGATCAGGTCAGTTCCAGCAAGATCCTCCAGCGGCCAGGGCCGGCCATAGGGGCCGCGGATTAAAACCTCTGCACCAAGGGACAGGGCGGCCAACCGCTGGGTGACGTTGCCGACGGCTCGTACCGTGTGCAGCAGCGGGTGGGTGTCTGGTGGCGAGGCGATCGAGATCGCGGCCTCACCGATCCCCGGCAGATAGAGCATGTTGAACTGACCAGGCTTCGACGCCAACAGGCGCTGGCGGTGCTGAGAGGCAACCTCGAGTGAATAGGTCCGAACACCGGGTGCCTCGTCGTAGATGGCGGCAATGGTGGCCTGGGCATAGGCCCAGGGGGGGAGCGGTTCGGGGGTGGTGAACGCAGCCGTGGATGCGGCAGACAACCCACTCATGATGCGGTCTCCCGGATCGCGGCAACTTCTTCGGTCAGATCGATCCCGACCGGGCACCAGGTGATGCAGCGGCCACAGCCGGTGCAGCCGGAGGAACCAAACTGATCAATCCAGCCGGCCAGTTTGTGGGTCAACCACTGGCGGTACTGGGCCGCTGTGGTCGGCCGAGCGTTCTCCCCGTGCATCTGCCCATGCTCCAGCGTAAAGCAACTCGCCCAGTGCCGTTCCCGGGAGACATCGTCGCCGGTGAGGTCAGCAACCTCGGTCACGCTGCTGCAGAAGCAGGTGGGGCAGACCATCGTGCAGTTGCCGCAGGAAAGGCAGCGCTGCGCAACCTCCTGCCAGCGGTTGTGTTCAAGGTTGCTAAAGAGCAGGTCGCGAATGTCTTCGGTGTCGAGACTGCGAGGTGGAGGATGAGCGTGAGGGGCTGCGATTGGCTCGGCGGCCGCTGGACTCGACCGCACCGGTGTCGCCGGGCGGGCAGCCATGGTGGCGGCCAGGTCCGTTGAGACCTGACGAGCCTGGGCGACATCATCGGCGGTGGCAGGGGTGAGGTGTGGGGCGAGTGTCGTCGTGATGGCAGTGCCGGCCTCGGAACCGACCTCCAGCAGAAACCGTTCGGCGACCGGTGTCAGCAGCAGGTCGTAGCCGGTCGTGACGGCTGGCCCACAGCCCATCGAATGGCAGAAGCAGGTCGCCGCTGCCCGCCGGCAGTTCACTGCAACAACGAAGAGCTGTTCACGACGGGCCTGATAAAATGGGTCGACAAAGTCACCCTCAAGAAAAACCCGATCTTGGATGGCCAGTGCGGCCAGATCGCAGGCGCGGGGGCCGATGACGGCTAGGGGGGCGACCGGACTCTCGGCGGCCAGTTGCTGCCATGTGCCTTCCTGCCGCTGCCACCGCTGGATGGTCTCGCGGGGGGGGAACAGAAAGTTCTTCAGGGAGTGTGGCCCGGCCACGTGGTCGAAGGGACCGGCGTGAGCCGCTTCGACAAGCCGGTACCAGCCGCCGTCCTGCTCGTCGAGAATGCCGGTGGGCAAGGCCGACGCAGCGGGCAGGTCGGCATAGATAATTGCTCCGTCCCGCACCTGCGGTCCGACGGTGCGGAAGCCAGCCCGCTGAAGGCTGGCAAGCAGCCGCTGCAGGTCAGCAAACGCAAACCAAGAGCAATCACCGCTCGTG
>WTHB01000127.1:0-7630 GCA_011523305.1 Planctomycetaceae bacterium
CGCAAGACCCGCCCGGGACCAACTTCCCATAGGCTGCCGACGCCCGTCGAGAGCAGATGTTCCATCGACGCCTGCCATTCCACGGCGCCACAGACCTGCCGGGACAGCAGCCCGCGAATTTCAGCCGGCTCTGTGTGCGGCTGGGCATCGACGTTACTGATCACGGCGATGCGTGGGGCTCGCAGCTCGACCTCTTCGAGTACAGCAGCAAGTTTTTCCCGAGCGGGCTCCATCAGCCGGGTGTGGAATGCGCCGGCCACCTCAAGCGGCACGCACTTCATCGCTCCATCAGCGGCGGCGGCTTCCGGCACCCGTTCGCAGGCAGACTGGCTGCCGGAGACCACGATATTGCCCGGGCAGAGCACGTTGGCCACTTCCAAGATGTCACCGCCCCGGGCCTCATCGCAGACCTGCTGCACCTGCTGTCGGTCAAGCCCGAGCACAGCCACCATGCCGCCTGGCGAGGCGTCGGCACAGGCCTGCATGGCCCGCCCCCGGACATCAACCACTCTGACGGCCGACTCCAGATCGAGGCTGCCAGCATGGACAAGGGCGGTGTACTCGCCGAGCGAGAGCCCAGCAGTCAGTGACTCCACCGCGTTGCCGGCAAACGGGCTGTCTTCGCGGGTGCGGAGCACCTCGAGCATCGCCAGGCTGGTGACCAGAATGGCGGGCTGGCTGACGGCGGTGGTGTTGAGCCGTTCCGCCGGTCCGTGCTGGCAGATTTCCAGCAGGTCGTAGCCGAGCACCGCGCTGGCCCGGTCAAAAATGGCTCGGGCAGCAGCATGCTCCAGGCACCACGCCCCCGCCATGCCGACAGTCTGGGCGCCCTGTCCAGGAAAAAGCAGTGCGAACACCTCGTCCGCCAAGAGACTATTCCTCGGTCTTGACGACGGGACGACCCATGTAGTGGCCACAATTGCCACAGACACGGTGGGTTGGAACCGCTTTGCCGCAGGTCGAGCAGAAGGTCACCTGCCGGGGCGTAAGAAAATCATGGGCCCGGCGGGACCCGGTTTTCCGATTGGACTGTCGACGTTTGGGGACGGCCATGACTCAGCAACCTGCGGACGGGGGACTGCGAAAACACAGAAATTATGCCGCCAACCGCCGGCCGTCAAGGGCCGTCCGTGCAACCGGGGGCCCAACCTGCTGCCGGTCAGAACAGCTTTCGCTGGGGGCCGGATGGGGGCGCGGCACCGAGATGCTGCTCGCCGCGATCGGTCAGCCGCCGCCCGCGGGGCGTGCGAATGATCAGTTCATACCGCAGCAGAAAGGGCTCGACATCGTCCTCAAGCGTGTCGACCGCGGTGCTCATCGTGTGGGCAATCGCCTCGATGCCGGCTGGGCCGCCGCCAAAAACCCGTTGGAGTGTTTCAAGATACCGGCGATCGAAGCCGTCGAGCCCGAGCTCGTCGATCCCCTGCATGCCAAGGGCCGTCTGTGCCACTTCAAGGTCCACCACGCCGGCGGCCCGACTGGTGGAATAGTCGCGGACCCACCGCAGGCGATTATTTGCCAGCCGAGGTGTGCCTCGGCTACGGCGGGCGACTTCGGCAGCCGTCTCGTCGTCCATCGGCATCTCGAGTTTGCCGGCAGACCGCTCCACGATTCGGGAGAGTTCCGGAACGGTGTAGTAGTCGAGGTGCTCCCGAATAACGAAACGATCGCGGAGCGGCGCCGAGATCAGCCCGGCCCTCGTGGTCGCTCCAACCAGCGTGAAGGGCTGGAGGGGCATATTGATGGTCCGGGCACTCATGCCGTCGCCCAGGGTGATGTCGATTCGAAAATCTTCCATCGCCGGGTAGAGAAATTCCTCCACCGCAATCGGCAGCCGATGAATCTCATCGACGAACAGCACCGACCCGGCCGATGCGTTGGTGAGGTAGGGCAGGAGATCTTTCGGTGCGGCTAGCGCCGCCCCGCTGGCGATCTGCAGCGTGGTCCCCAGTTCATGGGGGATACAAGTGGCGAAGGTGGTCTTGCCCAGTCCGGGCGGCCCGTCGAGCAGAATGTGACCGAGGGGCTCTCCCCGCTTGCGGGCCGCGTCGATCGCAATCGACAGCCGCTCGTGCACGTCCTGCTGCCCGATCATCTCGCCAAGCCGTTGCGGCCGCAGCATCCGGTCTTCCGGCTGCGGGTCGTCTATCGGCTCGATCGATGGCTCACGAAATTCGCTCACGGCTGCCCTCTCCGCATGGACCCTCACTGTAGCAGGTCTTTCCGCCGCCGCCGGCTCAGCCCTTGCCGTGGGTCTGCCGGTAGATCAGTTCCAGGGCCGCCTGCACGTCGTTCACCTTCCGCCGGCTCTCACGGAGGCCATCCACCAGCCGCCGAGCATCAGCCTCGGAATGGCCAAGGCTTCGCAACACGTCAAAGGTCTCGCTCAGCACGTCGCTGCCGGCGGCAGCCGCCGCCGGATCGTCACGGGCCACGAGGAGGGCAAATTTCGGCATCTTCCGGCGGAGCTTGGCGATGATTCGCTCCGCCGTGGCCGCCCCCACCCCGGGCAGTTTGGAAAGCCCGGCAGCGTCCTGTTCCTCAATGGCTGTGGCCACCTCGCCGACCGGCCGAATCATCGCCCGCAGAGCCTTCCGCACGCCGACGCCGTCCACTTCACAGAACAGTTCAAAAAACTCCCGCTCCACCTCCGACAGAAAGCCGACCAGCCGAGGCACGAGGTTCCCACGGGTGGGATTGCCCTCAAGGTATTCAAGCGTGAAGAGCGAGACCCGTTGCCCCAGTTTGGTCTGCAACTGCCGTCGCACCATGTCGGGCACCAGGACCTCATGGACGAGATCGCCGAGGGTGAGTTCGATGGCCGTCGGCTCGACCCGCTCAAGTGTCCCGGAAATCTTGCGAATCATGGCGGTGTTCCTGTTTCAGATGGTGAAGGGGAGGGGCGATGAAGCAGAGCGGAAACGCAGCGACCCGCTCCGCTGGTTGTGGAGGAGCAGGTTGACTGCCCCTCAGGGCAGTGGAGGCTTTAGGTGTTTTCCCGAAACTGCGGCCGCCGTCCCGGCTGGGGCCGAAGCCGCAGATGATAGTCGGCCAACGCAATCGCCAGGGCATCGGCTGCGTCTGCCGGCTCGGGCCGAACATGCAGCCGCAGTTCGCGTTGCACTGCCAGTTGCATCTGCTCTTTGTTCGCGTGGCCGCTGCCGGTGAGCATGCTTTTGACTCGATTGGGCAGGTAATGGTGCACGGCAAGACCAGCCTCGGCGGCAGCCAGGCAGATGATGCCCCGGGCATGGCCCATCAGGATCGCCGTCTTCGGAAACCGGGTGTGGACGAACAACTGCTCGATGGCCAGCGAGTCCGGCCGGAAGGTGGCCAGAATCTCACTGATACCCCGATGGATGGTCAGCAGGCGATCCTCAATCGCCTCCCCCTTCGACCGAACCGTGCCCGCCTCGACGAGACGCGTCTGGCCGTCCCGTACTTCAATGATGCCGTATCCGGTCACGTTGAGCCCCGGGTCAAAACCGACAATCCGCAACGGAGCCGACGACGCGGCAGTACCGCCGCGGGCGTGCAGGGCATGAGCGGTGGCAGCAGGAAGTTTCATGACCTCAGCGTAGCCTTCCCGTCAGGGAGCCCCCTAGAGCGATTTTGAGCACCAGCGTCCTCCCCGGAAGCCCTCCCCCCGGGAAACCGCACCGGCTGGGCCCGCTGGAGAGCACATCGACATCCGCGGGGCTGATCGATGCTGGCAGGGCACTGTTCTGCCGATTGTTTTGATTGCACCGGCAGTGCCCCCGAGGGCCGGTTCGAACAGCCCGGGGCCTGCGTGCACCCGGGCCTACTGCATCGCCATGACCTGTTTGGCAAATGCCACACCTTTTAAGTAATAGGTTTTACCTGACCCGAGGTAGTGATAGGGGCGATCATTTCCGACTTTTTGCCACTCGGCTTGCTGCGCTGCCGTTCCTTTCCAGTACTGCTTCTCGAACAGTTCCTCCGCCCGCGTGTCGTAGTACTCCGCCGTGGGGACAAAGGCCACCGTGCCCGCAAAGCTTTTGTGTCGGGCAATGTTCGCTTGCGCTGTCTGGAAATCGCCGCGGGCAGGAATCCCACCGACGCCAAGTTCACCGATCACCACCGGAAGCTGAGGTGAAACCAAATCCTTCCGAAGATCCTCGACAAAATGAATCATCCAATCGGTATAGGACGCGTACTGTTCGTCACGCAACGCATGATTCACCTTGTCGTTGAATCCCTGATGCCAAATAAAACCCGCCAACTCCGGCTGGTATCCGGTCAACTCAGGGATCTTCTCCTCGAAGCTGGCAAGTTCTTGCTGGGCGAGCCGAATCATTTCACGATAAAAGAAACCGAAGCGTGCCCGGGTGTCGTGCAAGGTAGCCGTGGGCTTCTTTTTCTTGTGGCGTTCCCACAGGGCGTTCACCTCACCGTCCTGAGGTGGGCAACTGGGGGGGCGAAAGTCCACCGCAACCGACTTGCCGCCCCAGGCGATCTTGATGAGGAGCACTGGATCTTCTGACAGGTCGCCAACGGCATGCCCAAACCCAAACTCAGGCCCAATCGAGTCTTCTCCCTTGGTTCCATAGCCAACCGTCAGGGGGCCGTGTTTCGCGCCACCAGCCTTCGTTGGGTAGGTGATCCAGACGTCATCACGCACCTTCCAGCCAGCGCCATTTTTCAACTGCAAATAAGTGGGCTGAATCAGGGGATCTTCACGGTAGGTATCAAGATGCGCCGGGTTGCCCTTTCCCTCCATGTTTGACTGTCCGACAAGCAGAAACACCTGGACCTGCTTTTCTGCGGCAGGGCTGAGTCCCGCCAGCAGCCACGCCGCCAACGCTAACTGACTGGACAGCAAGCGAACCACGCGCCACCACGACCACAACCAGTTGACGGACATGCACTTGCTCCAATCTGAAAGACCATCGTCCTGCTTCGGACGGCACCTGAGTGGCCGTACCGTACCAGCGCGGTGGCCACTCGCAGCAACCGAACCCCCGCTGACCGGAAACGCGGGCTGCTACCGGAATCGACCACCAACACCGTTGGCGCTGCCCCCACTTATTCCTTTGGGAACTCACTGCTTGCCACTGAACTGCGCCCTGTTCTAGCCTACGGGAGAAACGATTCAGGAGTGTAGGAGGGTTAAACACAGCCTGAGCTCCACCTCGAACAACCCTGCAACTCCGTTCTCTGCGTCCCCCAGGGATTCAAGTATTTCACCCCTGCCTGTGCGTTCCGGACCACCTCCATTGCCAATGATGTTCACGCCCAAGCCTATCGGTGCCCTCATTGCCGTGATGTTTACCGTCGTTGTCACCATCCCCTGCACGGCCGCTGGAAAAAAGGGGCCACTTCCCAAGCCCGACTTTCTCAACGGCGACCCGATTCCAGCAGGGGCAACCCACGACTGGAACCTCGGTGCCACAGGGCTCCGCGGGTGGATGTTCAGCGACAAGCGATCAACCGCCGACGCCCGCCAAATCAAGGTGACCAAGGTCGCCTCAGGTTCCCCCGCCGATGGCATTCTGGAAGTCGGTGACTGAATCTCGGTGTTGGCTGCAGCCGAGGCCCTCGCCGCCATTGGCGAGCCCGCCATGCCCATCCTTCCAGACCTTCTTGAAATGCTTGCCAGAGGGCCAACCGATAGTGACCCCCGCAACATGCAGCAACGCTACTTTTCCTCCGCCTTGTTCAACAAACGTGATGGCCTCCTGCGTAACTCGCTTGAAGGCGTCGACCGTGACCTTCTCTTCAGGGCGGTCTGCGCCGGCCTGAAGAATGAAGACGGCCGGGCCCGTGGCAGTTTTATTACCGTCTACAACAACCTCACGTTTGATGAGATCAAGCCGCTGCTGCCGGTCATCAGGCGGGCCGTTGTCGAGCCGGCACCAAGCGGAATCATGTTTGCCGACCGCATCCGGATGGCGGGTCTCCACATTCTGGCGAAACATCGGGTCCCAGAAGGGATTGATGCCTGTGTGGGGTGGACTCGTCAGCAAAACCACTGGGGAAGCAAGGACCGAACCGCCGAACTCATGCAGATTCTGCTGGAGTACGGCAAGGATGCGAAACCCGCAATCCCCGACCTGCAGGAGATCGCGAACAGTCTTGAATCCGACGACCACAATCGGATGAGAGCGATGTTCCCCAAGCAGGCTACCGCAATCCGGGATACCGTTCTTGAAACGATTCCGAAGCTTGAGACGTTCTAGACCAGGCCAACGCGTGAGCGTTTGCCGTACCGCACAGTTTTCCTAAGGGCAGTGTCGTCATGACCATGCGCAAACGATTTGGGTGGGCCATGCTGCTGGCGGTCGCGCTGCTTGCACCGGCTGCAGGAACGAAGGGTGGCGAGAATGAATCCCTCGGTTTCGACCAGGCTCCGAAGCCACGGCTAACGATCGGCTCAGTGGCGCCGCCTCTGGACATCGAGCATTGGCTTCAGACAGGCAAGGGTGCCTTTGGACCGGTGACGACATTCGAAGCCGACCATGTCTACGTCGTCGAATTCTGGGCCACCTGGTGCGGCCCCTGCGTTGCCTCAATGCCCCACCTCGCCAAACTCCAGCAGAAGTATGCCGACAAGCAGGTGCAGATCATCAGCATCACCGCCGAGGAACCTGCGACGGTCGAACCGTTTCTTGACCGGAAGGTTCGCGGGGACGACACCCAGACCTACCGAGCGCTGACCTCGGCGTACTGCCTGACAAGCGACCCGGACCGATCCTGCAACGACGCCTACATGAAGGCAGCCGGCGAACGCGGCATTCCAACGGCCTTCATTGTCGGGAAGGATGGCCATATCGAGTGGATTGGCCACCCGATGACGATGGATGAGCCGCTGGCCAGCATCGTTGACTCCACCTGGGACCGGAAAACCTTTGCCGCCTCGTTCCAGCAGATGAAGGTGGTCGAGCAGGTTTTTTCGTCTGGTTGGCAAGGCAAGCTGACTGCAGTGATCGAACGCCTTGAGCAACTGTCCAACGCAACCGAACTTGAGGATGTCAAAACAAAAATCGAACAAATCATTGACCGACTCAAGAAACGCCAACTCGTCGAGAGCCTCAACTCGCCGAATGCCGACCTGGCAGGCCTCGAGACGTCGCTGGCTCATGCCGACCTGAGAGACCTTGTCTGGGTTGCCCAGCAAATCGGCAGAGGGCTGTCCGAGAACACCATCCCCAAACGCAACGAGGTTGCTTCGACTCTTCTCGACTGCCTGGAAAAGCGTTTCTGCGGCGACGCAAACGACCAGATGGTCTGTCAGATCTATGCAAACATCCTCCGGGTCGCCGGAACCCCCGAGCAGGCAGCTACTCGAATCGAGACGCTGCTAGAGACCTATGACGGCCCGGCACGACCGATGCTGGAACAGACCGCCACCTGGATCGCCAAAGAGCAGGCGGAAGAGACTGGTGCCGCTGCGAACAACTAACGTCACCTCCAAGCCTCTGGCCGGAAGACGGCGGGCAGCCGGCCCGCCGAAAATCTCAATACACCCCACAGGATTCGAACCTGTAACCTTCGGGGAACTTCACGCGAAGCCTCGCCATCACGGCTCGCTTCTCTTGACGGCCTCCGGCCGGGAGACGGCGGGCAGCCGGCCCGCCGAAAATCTCAATACACCCCACAGGATTCGAAC
>WTHB01000127.1:7730-12780 GCA_011523305.1 Planctomycetaceae bacterium
CTGTAACCTTCGGGGAACTTCACGCGAAGCCTCGCCATCACGGCTCGCTTCGCTGGCCGACCTCCGGCCGGAAGACGGCGGGCAGCCGGCCCGCCGAAAATCACAATACACCCCACAGGATTCGAACCTGTAACCTTCGGTTCCGTAGACCGATGCTCTATCCAATTGAGCTAGGGGTGCTCTGATCCAAACAATACACGGTCACCCCAACGGCTCCAAGCGGAGTTGCAGAAATCCGTCGTCATCAACGTCAAATCGCTCTGGTAGTTCCCGCCAGCCAAGGCCAGTGGCTGCGGGAATCGTCGCGGCAATCACGATGCTCGCCGCGTCATCGCCTCTCGCAGCTCCAGGCCCTTCAGCGAGGCCTGGCAGAGGCTCCCGGTCAGCCTCCCGCCGCAGGGAGGCCCGCGGCCAAACAACGACACCATTGACCACGCGGCCGAGTGAGCCAGCCTTCCAGGTCACCTCCTGACCCTGGCCGCGACAACGGGGAGTGTTCATCGCCACCAGTCCGCAGCCCGGCGGGGCATAGGCAACCACTGGCTCACTGCCGAAGGCCGCCGAGTAGGCTTCAACTGCGGGCTGGGCCAGTGCCAGGTCGGCAGTTGATGCCAGCGGCAGCACCACAACCTGCGGAGGCTCAAACCCCGGCTGGAGTCCAGCCGCTGCCACTGCGGCTACCTGACCAGGCTGGGCCAGCCAGACGGTGGCCCGGTGCCGCGATAACGCCTGAACCAGATCGGCGGTCGTTCCTTCCGCAGAGACGGTCCTGCCGGTCATGCCGAAAGCCTGCAGCGAGTCGGCCTGGAAAACCGCTCCCAGCGGGTCCGTCGCCGCCAACGACACAAGCAGTCGATCCCGACGAGTCAGCAGACAGCACCCATGCAAGGCCTCCGCCGTTGCGGCAACAACGCCGCCGCGGTGTTCAAGCCGGGACTGAACCGCTGCGGCGGCCGTCTCCTGAAGGGCCAACCGTGCAACCGCAGGTGCCGTCCCAACGGGCAGCGGTCTGCCGAACCGCATCGTCACCGGTTGCGTCCAGCCGCGGGGCCACTTACTGAAGAAGCGGCCCTCTGAAAACGAGAACACGCTGCCCCAGAGGCCGTCGATGGCCAGCGGCACCATCGGGGCACTCACCCGTTCAAGGATGTGTCCAAGGCCACGCTTGAAGCCCAAGACCTGACCGGTACGAGAGATGCCTCCTTCGCAGAAGATGCCAATCACATCCCCGTCAGTGAGTCCCGCTGTAATGGTTTTCAGCGCTCGGGCAATCGATTTGGGACGCGGCTCGAACAGAATAAACCGCCACTGAGCCGCCAACCGGTTGAGCAGCCGACCGCGAATGTTCGGGCCATAAACCACCATCCGTACGGGCCGCCGCGAGGCCAGCACCACGAGAAATCCATCCAGCCACGAGATGTGATTGGCAACGATCACCACCGGCCCCGTGTCCGGGATCAAATCGGCCCGGCTGATTCGAAACCGGCAGATCGTCCGAATGAAGGAATCGACCAGCAGCCGCAACGACGACCGCGGAGCCGCCAGAATCGCCGCCAGTGACGCCACCAACGCACAGACGGCAAAGACCGCAAACACCCCCCGCGCCGAAAACAGCGGATGCACGTCCGCGCCGACACCAACCGGAAGCCGCAGGCCGTAATACGCAATTGATGAGGCCAGCATGCCGGCAAAGACCAGCAGATTGGTCGCCGCCAGCGTGGCACCGAGGCGGGCAGGGGAGCTCTGTTCCTGCAGATAGGCCTCCAGCGGCACATCAAACATGCCGGCCCCAACCCCAAGGAGGAACAGCCAGCAGGCCGCCACAATCAGCCCCACCGTCAGCCCTCCATCGGCACCAAACAGTTCGTGCCCCGAGAACGCCAGGGCCCCGCAGGCCGCCGTCATGATCAGGCCGCCCACGGGCACCAAGCCGAGGTTCACTTTTGAGTCGGGGTCGATCCCCTGGCGGGATAGCCGGCCAGCCAGCAAACTCCCCGCCCCAATCCCGCAGACCAGAGCCAGCAGCAGCGGCACCACCTCCCGCTGAGTCGTGGCCCCTGACTCAAAGGCATATTGATCGACGTTCAGTTGAGCGACTGCCGCGATCGCCCAGAAAAAGACAATGCCAGCGGCAGCCCCCGCCAGACGACGGGCCGCAAGCAGCTGCCGCAGATCGGTGAACGTTTTGGACAGAGCGTTCCAGGGCAGGGGGGCCCGTGGGTCGGCAGCGGGAATGACTGGCAGCTTCAGGGAGACCAGCCAGCCGAGCGTGGCCACCACCAGCAGCCCAACGGCCGCCGGCAGGGCATGACCAAGGGGTAAGCCAGTCAGCCAGCCAGGCAGCACCCGCTCGGGATCAGGCTGTGGTGAAAGCCAGGTGATGTCGGCCACGGCATTCCCCAACGCCATCCCCGCCAGCGTCGCCGCCAACGACACCATGGCAAAGACCCCATTGGCTGCAGACAGCCGCGAGGTGGGAACGGTCTCGGGGATCGTGCCGAGGAGGCTGGGGTTCAACAGGGTGGTCTGCAGACCGAACAGGCCGACGACGCCAAGCAACAGCCACAGCCCAACCGGAATGCCAGCAACGGCACCACCCGATCCCGCCCCCCAGGCAACGGCGACTGCCGCAGCACCACCAATCAGCACTTCGGCAAACTTGCCACCGATGACAATGGTTCGCTTCGCAAACCGATCGGCTAGCCAGCCGGCGAGCCAGGCAAACAGCACGAAGGGCAGCACGTAGACCACCGTGCCCACCGCCAGCACCGCCGCCGGCGCGGTGCCCACCGCAGCAGCAGCCCGCTTCCCAAGCCCGATCACCAGCCACCGGGCCAGATTGTCATTGAGCACCGTCAGGGCCCGCACCACAAGGAGCCCGCCGAAGCCCGCTGTCGATTCCCGCTGGCCTGTTGCCGGTGGAGTTGTTTCCACGTCCGCCCCACCTGTCTGTCAAGTGTCAGAAAAGCCGCCTTGGGCAGATCTGGGCTATCTCCCGGCCCAGGCCGCCGCCCGGCACCGGGAACCCCTGACTTTGGCAAGCCGGGCCGGCAGCGCGAACTTTATCGACCGTTTGCGTACCCCACAACCACCTGCGTATTCTTATGGGGTTCACGGAAGCCTTCACACCACCCTCGCACGGAGAGGCCACCATGCGTTCAACCCACGCTTTTCGATCACCCAGCGTTCACCGCGCACACCGTCCGCTCGTTGCCACTGCCGCACTGCTTGCCGCACTGCTGTGGGCCTCGGCAAGTGAAGCCCAGCAGGTCGTCTACTATTACCCGCCCGTCGTGGCAGCCCCGGTGCCAGTGGTTGCCCAGGGGCCGACCTACGTGGCGAACTACTCTCCGACTGACAGTTACGCTAGTGTCACTGCCTACTCACCGCCTGTCGTCGCTGCCATGCCGACCAGTTCGGTCGCGGTCACCAGCTACTACGCCCCAGCACCGGCAGTTGCGACTGCCTATGCCCCAGCCGTCGTCACCCCGGTGACGGCCTACTATGCCCCAGCCGTTGCAGTCCCGGTGTACCGCCGCGGCCTGTTTGGCAGGTACCGACCAGCCGGCACGGCCGTCGTGCCAGCCTACTGAGCCAGTCCACCTGACTCGGAAGGGGGCGGGAGGCGTGGGCGTTTCTTGACCCGCCGTACTCCGCACCTATAGTGAGGCTGGTTTCTGCGTCCTGAGTCCCCACCCAGCGAGGGTGCTGGGGCATTGGACTTTCGCTAAAGACAGGTCGGATGACACGAACCGTCACGATCATTGGCGCGGGCCCGGGTGGCCTGGCCGCGGCAATGCTTCTGGCCCGCGCTGGCCTCAAGGTCCGCATTCTTGAACGTCTCGGTGTTCCCGGCGGCCGCACCAGTTCGCTCGACAGCGGCACGGGCTTTCGATTCGATCTTGGGCCGACCTTCTTCCTCTACCCGCGAATCCTCGCCGACATCTTCCAGACCTGCGGCTATGACCTCCGCGAAGAAGTCGAGATGGTCAAGCTGGACCCGCAGTACCGGCTGGCCTTCGGCGCTGGCGGAGAACTGCTGGCCACGCCCGACATTGCCGGCATGGAGGAGGCAGTCGCCAAGCTCTCACCGAACGATCGCGGTGCCTTCACCCGGTTCATGGAGGAGACCCGCGAGAAGTTCGTCCGCTTCGCTCCGTTCTTGGAGCAACCGTTTGAGCGGTGGTCGGATCTGGCCAACCCCGATCTCCTCAAACTAGTCCCCCTGCTGAAACCGTGGAAGAGCCTCGACGCCGAACTGGGCCGATTTTTCAGTGACGAGCGGATCCGACTGGCCTTCACCTTCCAGTCAAAATACCTCGGCATGTCGCCGTTCCGGTGCCCCAGTCTGTTTTCGATTCTTTCCTTCCTTGAGTACGAGCACGGCGTCTTCCATCCGATCGGGGGCTGTGGTGCCGTGTCGGCAACCATGGCCCGGCTCGCCGAAGAGATGGGCGTTGAGATCCACTACAACGAACCGGTCGAATCGATGACCTTCTCGGGTCGCCGCATCACAGCGGTGACCACGCCGCAGGCGACCTATGAGGCAGACGCCACCGTGGTGAACGCCGACTTCGCCCGGGCGATGACGCGCCTGGTCCCGGACGACCTTCGCCGCCGCTGGAACGACAAACGCATCGCCTCGCGGCGGTACTCTTGCTCGACCTTCATGCTCTACCTTGGCATCGAGGGCCGCTACGACGACGTTCCCCACCACACGATCTATCTGGCCGAGAATTACCGCGACAACCTGGCCGACATTGAACGCCGCCATCGGCTCAGCCGCGACCCGTCGATGTACGTGCAGAATGCCTCGGTCACCGACCCAACCCTTGCCCCCAACGGCATGAGCACGCTCTACGTGCTCAGCCCTGTCAGCCACCGCCACCCCAACATTGACTGGCGGAGGGAGGCAGCGGGCTTTCGCGAAGTGATTCTCGACCAACTCGAAAAGATCGGCATCCACGATGTGAGGCCGAGAATCCGCTACGAGAAGATGGTCACCCCAGACGACTGGCAGGAAGACTACGCCATTTACCGTGGCGCAACC
>WTHB01000060.1 GCA_011523305.1 Planctomycetaceae bacterium
CCCTGGTACTGCCCTGTCAGTAACCCACCAATGGCAGCCACGGCCTTGTCCGTTGACTCAACCACCCAGCCACTGTCGTGGGCGGCAGACCAGATCGTGCCGATCCCGCAGCCAGGGCCACAGACGGCAGGCGCGGCCGTCGAACTCGCCGAGGCAGCCGCCCGCGGACAATCAGGCAAGAGCAGCAATCGCTGCCCAGCCGCCGCTGAAGCGATGCGATTCCGCCAGTATTCGGAAAGAATCGCCACCATTGTCCAGCCGATCGCCGTTGGCTCAGCTTGGCTGCGGCGGACGATATTTTCTGCCGCGCTGCGGAGGCCTGTCGCCGACTTGATGGCGGCGGGCGGGCCAGTTTCCGACCAGGAGGCCACGAGATCGGCCGCAAGGGCCCGAAGCCGCTCTCGCGTGGCCTTTTCCTCGGGAATCTGCTCTGGCGAATTCTGGATCGGCATGACGGCCGCCGAAACAGGGGTGTCGACCGCTGGTCGCATACGTCACAACTCCGCTGAGGATAAGCCCCTGAACATTTCTTAGTCTTTGAAACCGTACACCACCCCAGAACCTAACCCTCCCGCCGAACCCGCAATAGAGGACCTGCGGATCCGCCCACTTCCATGTGCGGAAAACCCGAGGCTCCACGCGGGAAAAAAGCCGAAAAGAGGGCAATTCCACGCCATCGACCAGCCACGGGAGCCAGGCTGGCTTCCCCCATGGCTCAAACCGGCGCAAAAAATCGTGACAACAGGGAATCGACCTGAAGAAGCCCCCGCCGCGTCAACTGGGGCTGCCTGCCGGGCTGTAAGGGCTCGAGATACCCCTCAGCCGCCAGGCCGCGCCAGACGTCAACCCACTCCTGCAGGGGATCGATTCCGTACTTCCGAGTCAACCGACTGGTATCGACGCGGCCCCGCTTCAGCCCGAGGACGAGTTCGCGAATGAGCAGGTCCCGGGAGCTAACCTTGAGCCCCCGGTGAATGGGCAGCCGTCCAGCCTCCACCTCGGCAAGGTAGGCGTCCCAGTGCGTCTTGTTCTGATAGTGCACCCCAGAGAGGTGCCCAAAACTCGCCACCCCGAGGGCGACCAGGTCACTGCCTTCCCAGAGCATATCGCGATACCGGAAGTGCACCTGGGTTGCATCCCGGACCAGCGTGTAGCCACTCGACACGGTGTAGCCCGCTGAACAGAAATGGTCGAACGCCCAGTCAACCCACGCCCGCTTGGTGGCCCAGTCAGCCACCGGTGTCGGCTCGCCCTCCGTGGTGCTGTCCTTGACAAACACCGTATTGAACGGCAGCTCCATCTGATAGATCGTAAGACTATCAGGCTGCAGGGCACGTGCAGCCTCTACGGTGCGTTGCCATGACTCCGTTGTTTCCCCCACCATGCCGGCAATCAAGTCGATGTTGGTATTGGCAAAACCGGCAGCCTGAATCCAGTCCCAGGCACGGTCGATCTCTGCTGACAGGTGGGCCCGTCCGTTAGCCTCCAGAATGGCGTCGTCGAAGTTCTCAACACCCAGCGATAGCCTGGTGACCCCCAACTTCCGCAGCGCTTTCACCTTGGGCTCGGACAACGTCCCCGGCTCACACTCGAAGGTGACCTCTTCAGCCGCATCCCAGCCGAAACTGTCGTGGAGCCCATCCACCAACCGCTCCAACTGCCGGACACTGAGAAACGAGGGCGTCCCGCCTCCAAAATAGACGTACTGCAATGGGCGGCCGCGGACTGCTGTCGTGGCAGCGGCCACTCGGGCCTCAGCCACGAGTGCCTGGGAGTAGCGTTCGACATCGGCCGCTGCCACGTCGGTGTAGACCCGGAAGTAGCAAAACTTGCACCGCTTCCGGCAGAACGGAATGTGCAGATAGAGCCCCAGCGGCACCGTCGCCGGTAGCCGGTCAAAGGCAGCCATGACTGCCGGTACGGCCGCCTCTGACCAGCGGTCGAAGGGCGGGTAGTTCGAAACGAAATAACTCCCTGGCTCGGTCGTTTCGGCCATCAGTTGGTCCTCTCCACGAACGCACGAACCAAACCCAATTCAGCGGCCGGTGACTCCCCGTGCAGCCAACAAGTCGGCAAAGTCTCGCAGATGATAGTCAATCGACACGTCATCGAGCACGCGGCACAGGCTCCGCAACGCAATCCCCATGCCGTCAGGTCCACTCGTCCCGCCAAATTGCCCACCGCCACGGACATGCGGCTCAAGATCGAGGAAGACGCCAGGAATGCCCCGCCGTTTCAGCTGGCGACTCAGGGCCGGCAGCATCTCACGGAGATCCGCCAGAATCTTCTTGTGCCCGCCAGCCCCGCAGTCGGCGGGCACAAAATTGGCGAGGGTGTCTTCGTCGACATGTCGTCCCCGACTGGCGGCCGACACCTTGCGATAGTCCTTGATGTGCACCCAGCCAAGACCCGGCTTCATCGCTTCCCACTGCCGGTAAACCTGCGCCGTTGAAAATCCTTGAACAATCAGATTGGCTGCATCGAATACCAGCACCAGGCCGGGATGATTGACGCGGCGATGAATCTCCGCAAGCAACTCGCCGGTCTGCCCCACCAGATTGGCTTCCACCTCCAACCCAAAGGTCAGGTCCGAGCGGTGGCAGGCCTCAGCGATTTGCCCAATCTGATCGACCGCCTGCTCCAGGTAATCCTCAGGACGTTCACCGCGTGGCTGATAGAAGGAGAACCCCCGAATCAGTTTGGTTTCAAAGGCATGGGCCCGCTCGCAGGCCTTTGCCACATCGCCGGCAAGATACCGTTTGAACGGAACGTAGCGATTTCCGGTGCCGTCCTCACGGTCAACCAGTTTGACCTTTCCAATTGGTGACGCGATTGAGGCAACATTCAAGCCATATCGATCCTCTAAATGCCGAACCTTCTGGATCTCAGACTTGGTCAGGTTCATGACATTCTTGATGCCCTTGCCAACGTCAATGAATCGCAGGCTGTAGTACTCAAGCCCGAGCGCTGCGAGTGCCGTGAACTGCTCAACGGCCGTCAGTTGAAAGGCTGATTCATCAGCAAGGGCAGAAAGAAGTACGCTGCGGGATGAGGCTTTTGGCATCGGAGGCTTTCGAAAAGAGGATGAATTTAAAAAGGACCGCCCCACCCTCAGCGAGCGGCTGGCAGGTGATCACCGGTGGGGTGCGATACCGTAATGCAGGACGAGATTCCTCCCCGCGGCGTAAAGGTGGCCACCAGCGTCAGCCGCCGGGGCTCAAGCACGGCCACCAGATCGTCGAGAATGGTATTGCTGACATTTTCGTAAAAGATCCCCGCGTTTCGGTACGCCTGCAGATACAATTTCAGACTCTTCAGTTCGACGCAGCGATCACCGGCGATGTAGCGGAACGTGAGCGTGCCGAAATCGGGGTGTCCTGTCTTCGGGCAGACCGAGGTGAACTCGGGACAGACAATCTCAATCAGGTAGTCGCGCGCGGGAAACTGGTTCGGAAAGGTTTCCAGCAGATCCCGGGACGGGGCGGCAGCAAGTGGCGTTGGTGATGGAGTCATACAAGAATTGTGCCATGAAAGAGAACCTTGGGAAAGCCGATGCCGTTGTTCTGCTGTCTGGTGGCCTTGACTCAGCGACCGCTGCCGCCTGGGCACTGGCAGAGGGCTACCACCTTGCCGCCCTGACCCTCGACTACGGCCAGCGGCACCGCGCGGAACTGGCCGCGGCCCGTGAGATCGCCACGACCCTCGGCATCACCGACCACACAGTCCTCCCGATCAATCTCGCGGCATTCGGGGGCAGTGCGCTGGTCGACGACTCCATCGCTGTGCCCAAAGACCGCAGTGAGGCCGCAATCGCCACCGGCATTCCGGCCACCTACGTCCCGGCCCGAAACACCGTCTTCCTGAGCCTAGCGCTCGCCTTGGCCGAAACCCGTGGGGCCTCCCGGCTCGTCCTCGGCGTCAATGCGGTCGACTACAGTGGCTACCCTGACTGCCGCCCGGCGTTCCTTGAGGCCTTTGAACAGCTGGCCAACGTCGCCACCAAGGCAGGTGTTGAGGGAAGCACTTTCAAAATCGTCGCACCGCTGGTCTCGCTGACGAAGGCCGATATTATTCGCACCGGCCTCACGCTCGGCGTCGACTACGGTCAGACCACCAGTTGCTACGACCCGGCCCAGGATGGTCGACCCTGCGGCGGCTGCGACTCCTGCCAGATCCGCGCCGCTGGCTTTGCCGCGGCTGGTGCGGCTGACCCCCGCCTGACTCGCTTTCCCTCGGCGTAGGAGCCCGTCCACCGTGCAGATCGCTGAGGTCTATGCGTCGCTCCAGGGCGAGGGCCGCCTGGCTGGCACGCCCAGCGTCTTCGTCCGTACCAGCGGCTGCAATCTCCGCTGCCACTGGTGCGATACCCCCTTCACATCCTGGCAGCCATCCGGGGAACAGCGGGATGTCACCAGCCTGATCGCAGAGGTAACGGCTTTGGGCCTGAGCCATGTCGTGGTCACGGGTGGCGAGCCACTGCTGGCTGCAGGCATTGGCGACCTCTGCTACCGCCTGCGGGCCGCAGGCCAGCATGTCACCATTGAAACAGCCGCAACGGTGCTACCGCCGGATGGCCCACCCACCGCGGACCTGATGTCACTGAGCCCAAAGCTTCGTTCGTCAACACCCGCCGCAGAACATGGCGAGTGGCGACAACGGCATGCCGATCGCCGGCGGCGTGACGATGTCATCCGGACACTCATGCAGTCGGCCCCGCAGTATCAACTCAAATTCGTGATCGATTCTCCGGCTGATCTCGACGAGACCACCGCCTGGCTGGCCGACCTCGGCGTCACCCCCGGCACCGCGGACTGCCGACACGTCCAACTGATGCCACAGGGCACTTCCCCAGAGCATCTTGCAGCCACGGCAGCGTGGCTCCAGACCGCCTGCATCCGCCTCGGCTTCCGCTTCTGTCACCGTCATCACATCGAATGGTTTGGAAACGTCCGCGGGAGTTAGTTTCAAGGGAAACACGAACGTCCTGTTCCTTTTTCCTTGGCGGGCCTCCGCCCGCTTGTTACCAACTACCGGCACCTCGCCGGGAGCGAACCGTGTGGCGAGGCGAAGGGGATCGGCAAGCGATTGAGGAGCCTTTGAAATCGGCCACGACCCAACGACGACGCGGAACCCAAACACCACGCAGCCGATTTCGCGGCGACGAAACGCTTGCCGTCCCCAAAGCCGGCTGAAGCAACTCAGCGCTGACGCACAACCCGTTCCCGACCACCAACCACCAGGCCCGATACCGGCTACGTCACCGCGGGCTTCGCCGGTGGGCGGCCCCGCGGCCCAAAGATGAGCACCGTCGCCGCCCCAACCCCCACAATCAGGATGCCAGCGAGGAAAAACGGGCTCAATGCAGACGTCGGGGTGTGTGACAGACCCAAGGTCGTCAGGGTATTGATGACCGGGGCACAGCCGAACACGACCGGCATGACGGTAAACGGCTTCCCCCCACAGGCGAACGCGAGAATGGTCCCGAGCGCGCCGATCGCTCCCAGACCACCGGCCGCCATACTCCAGGCAATGCCCCCGAAACTCCAGTTGCCAGTGTCACCGAGCGGGGCCAATAACGCCAGCGGCACCAAGACGGCAATCAGGAAGTAGGCCACGCCAATGCAGATCAATGGCCGCAGGCGACTGCCGCCCATCGCTGCCTGTCCCTTGTGAAGCACCGGCCCATACGCACCCCAACTGAGCAGCGCGAGAGTCACCGCCAGCAAGACCTCGACCACCCGCTCGGCCCGCCGTTCGACCGTTGGTGGCTGCGCGGGAACCTCCGCCGAATTTTCCACGTCGACAGCAGCAGTGACTTCTGGGGTCGGGTGCTGCGGTTGCGGCTTGAATACCAACACGGTCACGGCACCCGTGATGACAAGAATCAGCCCGGCCAGGAACGGCGCCTTGAGTTGTTTAAATCCTTTGTTGAGGAAAGCTGTCAGCAGCGTGTTGACCACCGGGGCACCACCAAAAACCAAGGGCATGACGTAGATCGGCTTGCCCCCGGCGGTGAGCGCCAGAATGACCCCGAGGGCACCAAGAGCCCCAGCGGCACCAGCCAACAGGCTCCAGAGGATGCCCTTACTCGTCCACTTGCCGAGTTCACCGCCCCGCAGCAGGATGGCCAGCGGGGCGATCACGGCAATCAGGAAGTAGGCAAGACCAACGCAGACAAAGGGACGCAGGGCCGACGCCATCGCGTCGCGACCGAAGTGGAGCACTGGTCCGTAAACGCCCCAGCAGAGGGCCGTCAGGGCAATTGCGGCAAGCATGCCGAGCAGGTTGGTCATCAGACATTCTCCGGGGCAGGGCGGTGTGCGGACGTGGTCTCGGCCAGCAGGCCGAGCGTCGCAGAGGCTACATCATCAACAGTCAGCCCCGTCATGCAATCGTGATGATGAAGCGGACAGGTCCGGCGGCCACACGGTGAGCAGGGAAGGTCACGGCGGAGTTCGACCAGGTGGCGATGGTCGGACATTCCCAGCCGGGGGTCCATCGGGCCATGGAGCACGACCGTTGGCGTCGCAAAGGCCGCCGCGATGTGCCGTGGTCCGCTGTCTGTGGTCACCACAACCGCTGCCCGACGGAGCAACGCTTTTGACAGGCCAAAGGGGAGGGCGGCCTCATCGGCCAGACTGCCGACACGCGGATCGCCAGCCGCAGCGACAACGGCTCTCGCCTCCTCGCGATCTCCTGGTCCACAGTGCACCACCACCCGCCCGTCAGGAAATGCTTCCAACACCTTCCTGGCGAGCCCCGCCAACCGGTTGCCGCCCCAGGCTTTCGCGGGACCGTAGGCCGAATTGTCGTTGAACACAAACAGCGGGGCGTCAGGCCCGGTGGCCCACCCGGGAAACAGCCGCGTGATCACGCTTTCAAGCAAGGCTTCGTCGGCTGCTGTCGTCGCCAGTTCAAGCTGGAGCGGCTGCGGCGGCACACCAATCCGCTCGGCAAGATCCATGGCATGCTGGGTCGTCGAAAGTGGCTCAACCTGCCAGCCACGCCGGGGCGGAAACAGGGGGTCGGTCAACAGCAACCGACGACCGTGCCGGGCATACCCCACGCGCCGACGGCAGCCACCCCACCATGCCAACGCTGCGGACGACAGCGAGTTCGGCACAAGCAAGGCGATGTCGACCGGATCAGCCCGCAACGCCGCAGCGGCGGCGGCAAAGCGGTTTCCCACATCCCGGCTACGGCGATCGTACGGAATGATCCCGTCGAACCAGTTCGTGCCGTCCAAAATCTCGGCGTAAAGCGGTTTCACAACCGCAGTCAGGCGGGCACGGTCACCATAATGCTGCCGCACCGCTCGAATCATCGGCGTCGACATGACCAGATCGCCGACCCAACGGGGAAGAATGACGGCAATGTGCATAGGGATTCCCAACTCTCTCAGGCAACGCAGCAGGCGGCTTGAGCGCCCGACGCTTCCCAGACCCTACCGCCCCGGCCGCCTCTCTGGCAAAGCGAGTTGCCGTGAACGTGGCATCATTCTTCGACTGGTCGTGGTGGAATCGCGATGCTCCAGACAGCAACCACCCCCGCCACGGTGGCTGTCAGCAGGGTGCCAACCACCGACAGGCCGAGCCACCCCCAGGGCAGGCCCAGACGGCTCCCGCTGAGAAAGGGCAGGGCAGCGGCCAGCCCCAGGGTTGCCCCAGTGGCGATTCCGACAATCACCTGCAGCATCATTTCCAGCCACAACAATTGAGCGAGTCGAGCCCGCCGGAACCCAACCGCCTGGAGCACCGCCAGCGAACCGCGACGCTCCACGGCCCCCTGAACCGCCACGGCACCCACCCCGGCGGTACCGAGCATGAGCCCAAGGGTACCGAGGGCCTGAAACCCGGCGAGAAAGGTGTTCTGGACCGCAAAAAGCCGCCGGAGGCGGTCAACGGCCAGTTCCACCTCCACGCCGCAATCAGACCACGCAGCAGCTACCGCCCCCGCCACTGCGGCTCTCCCTGCCGGGTCCTCGAGAAGCTCAGCGGGGGCTTGGAGAACCGCCAGCCGATAACCGCTCTCCTGGGGAAACAAACGGGTAAAGGCCGCCTCAGACACCAGCAGCGTGCCCTGCAGAATCCCCGGTTCAAGCAGGCCGACAATCTGGCAATGAAGGCCTCCGGGATCATCGTCGGCGAGAATCGTTCCTGTGTCTGCTGCAAAGCGGAACGTGGCACCGACCCCGCCAAGTTTCAGCGCCCACTGGGCCGTTGCTGCATCAAGGATCACTGGAACCGCCTCCGGCACTTCGGCAGTGGTCGTAAGTAGCTGCCAGGGGTTGTGGACTCCGGCTGGCAGCGCCGCATGCGCGACGAACCGAAAGCCGCCGCGGCCAAGGAAGGCGGGCGGAAGCCCCAGGACAACCGGTCGCGTGGTGGCGTAAAGGTTGCTGCAGTTGGCATCCTCCCCCCGATTCGATCGGAGCAGCACCAGTTCACAGCGGTGCAGAAGGTTCCGCTGAACCGTCGAGAGTCCGCGGTCACCGCTGGTTTCCGGCAGGGTCGGATTGAGGCTGGTCGGAGCAGCAAACCGCAGGAGATGGGTCCAGCCACCGGTGGGCGTCCCCCGCGAAGCCGTCGCTGAGGGTTCGGTCAACTCGAAACCAGCCACAAACACGATCAGAAACTCAGCCAACGCCACCATGGCCACCACGCCCAGACTCCGACCCGGCCTGCGGCCAAGCCCGCGGATCGCCAACCCGCTCAGTGTGCGGGCCGGGCTTCGTAATCGACACCAGCTAGGCAGGCTGGCAGCAGTCATCTGCCCACCGCGGAACAGCCGCAGCGGCTGCCGGTGACCGGCCCGGCGGGCAGCAAGCCAGACCGCCAGCCACGCGACGAGGGTCGCTCCACCGGCCCCGAGCAGCAGCGTCGACATGGTTGGCAGCCCACCCGCAAAGACGACTGCGGTCTGTTCGGCAACCCGGTCCGTCCAGACACCACCAAGGCGGGCCAGCAACAGCTGCGCCCAAAGCGGGCCAAGGAACAACCCAGCCGCAACACCACCGACCACGGCCGGCGAGGCAACCAGCACCAGCAGGCTTGCAAGGCGACCGGGCGACCAGCCGACGGCCGCAAGAATGCCAAGCGTGCGGGTGCGGGAGGCCACAAACAGGCCGAACAGCAGCCACAGCAGAATGAGTCCGGCGATGATTACAAAACTCGACAACGCCAAAAACAGAAGTCCAAACGGCGTCGACCCACTGGCCGCACTGGCGGCGGCCGCGGCCACCGGCACCACCTGGAGCCCCACAGCTGCGGGTGGGATCGCAGCAGCCAGTTCAGCCCCCAGTTGTTCTGCTTGCCCGACGGTCAACGGTGGCAGATGCCAGGCGGTTGTCTCACCGAACCGACTACCGGCCAGTTGTCGGGCACGCTCCAACGGCATGAACACTTTGGGAGTCGCTGCATATTTCTGCCAGTAGCGTTCGTCCTGATCTTCGGGTGGTGTAGCCCGCACACGTTGGCGATCGAACGGAAAGGGAGGATCCCAATCGGCAATAGACGCTTCATCAGTCACCCCAGTAACGGGCGGCACAACATCACGAGCCACTGCCAGCCCGTCCATCGCGGCAATACCGCTGATCTGGAAGGTGAAAGTTTCCTCCTTCGCCTGCCCACCCAAGGTCTCTGCCCCGAAAAACGTTATGCGAAGCCTGTCCCCCACGACAACTGGCTGACCCTGAGCAGCGAAATCTGCAGCCATCCACTGATTGATGATCGCCTCGTCTCCCTTCGGTGATGGCAGAACATTCCCGCCGGCATCGACAAGTTTTCCACAAGGATGCCGAATGTCATTGATACCGAGGATGGTCGAGTACGGAACGGAAACGTCCTCCGGAGAACCAAGCGGCTTTATCTCATTGGCGAGAAACACCAACGTCGGTTGTCCACCGGGTGGTCCGAGCACCGCCGCCGCAGCCTCATCGACGGCAGGTTTCAACAAAAGTCGCTCGCTCGTCAGCCGCCAAGGTTTTGTCGCAGCCGACGCAGCCCACACCAAGCCAATATCCGCTAACGAAGGTGCCAGCCTCCGTGCTAGCGTCTCCGCCGAGGCCGGCGTGGACGCATTGCTTGCGAAGGAATCATCTGTCTTGACCGCCAAGATGACATCGGCTCGCCCCGGTTGTTGAAGCAAATCCTGGGCGACCTTGAGTGAAACCAGAGCAACCCCCGGCGTCGGCTGCGACGGCTGCAACGAAAAGTCGCCCACTGTACCTGAAGGGAGGAGGGCGGCAACTCGAAGGCGGCGGCTACGACTGCGGTCCCTTCGGTCTCCCAGTGGAGTATCGGAGGGGATGACTGAACCGGTTGCCGCTCTAAGTACCACAGCATCCCCGACAGAAACTTCCAGCATGGCGGCTAGTTGGTCACTTAGCGCAACCCCCTCGTCAAGCTTTTTGGGGCAGGGTTTTGCAAACCCCAGCGTGGACGCCTGATCGCAACCGACAAGCCATGCCACACTCGTCGCCCGCGAGCGGCCAGTGCTGGCCGGCCGGGTCACCGTGATCTGCCGCAGGCCGGCAGGGACAAGGGCCATCGCTGGTGTTCCCCCAGCCTCCTGCAGGGCACTCCCAAGTCGCTGGGCCAAATCGGCACGGAAGGGGGTCTGGCTGAGAACTGCCGCTTTTATTCCACCAAGTCGCTGCGTCGCCTGCCGCCGCAGGCCCTGCTGGATGCCATCGCCAACCCCCAGGCTGCCAACGACGAGCGTTGTCACCACAGCGGTGGCTGCGGCCACAGAAAGCAGCTGTCGCCACCACTGCCGAGTCATCCCAAAAGCAAGCGACAGCAGGTTTCCCCGCACATCGGGGACAGGGGCTGGCTGGGTCATGGCAGCAATCGTCCATCGAGCATGTGCAGCCGACGCCCCTGCGGATGGTCAGCTACACGCGTCGCAATCTGGTCATCGTGCGTAACAACCAGCAGCAGACTCCCGGTCTCCCCAACCATGCTCGTCAACACATCGACCACGCCCACGGCAGCCTGGCTGTCGAGCTGCCCGGTTGGCTCATCCGCGAGAAGCAGCATGGGTTCGCGCATCACCGCCCGGGCCACCGCGACCCGCTGCCGCTCGCCGCCCGACAACTCGGCGGGAAGGTGCCGTTCGCGCGAGGCAAGGCCAACCCGGTCAAGCAACAGGCGGGCCCGCTCAACCTGCGGCGCCGAAGCCCGGCCGGTCGCCAGCACCGGCAGCAGGACGTTCTCAAGTGCCGTGCAGCTTTCCAGCAAATGATGCTCTTGGAAGACAAACCCGATTCGCTGATTCCGAAACGCCGCCCTTCTGGCTGCTGACAGCCGAAATGGGTCTACCCCAGCTACACTGATGTGCCCGGTAGTGGGTGGCTCAAGCCCACCAAGAATGGCCAGCAGTGTGCTCTTCCCGGAACCGCTTGGGCCAGTCACGACAAGCCGCTCCCCAGCCCCGGCCACCAGACTCACCCCCTCCAACACCACGAGCGGATCGGCTGGGGTCGGGAACGCTTTCGATACTGCATCGACTTCGAGCACGAGCGTCATGGTCTGCTGCGGCCTCGTCAGGCTGAAGAGGCTGAAAAGGCACTCGCCGGCAGCCGATGCGGCTCGAGCCGCGCAGCAACCCCAGCCGGAATCTTGGCTGGTAGCGGTTTTTGGCCCCGTCGCATCAGACACCGCACCGCCACGACTTTTCCTGTCGCCACGAGTTGCCCGGCCCGTTCAAACCGGAAGCCATAGGTGACACTCGCGTGCCCAAGGTCGGCGACAGCGACCGCAACGTCGAGTTCCTCCCCGAACCGGACCGCCGCCTGATAATCAGCCGACACGGAGACGCGGGGCCAACTCACCTCCAGTTCCTCCGTGTCGTTGGCCACGGAATGTTCCTGACGGAGTTCCTCGGCATCCTCCGGGGCATGATCGACCACCTTCAGACCGCACTGCCGCAACAAGGCGTGCTCAGCCGACTCCATCCAGAAAAAGAAGGCCGAGAAGTGGGCAATACCCGCCGCATCGGTATCGCGAAACTCCACCAGCCGGCGGCAACGAAACCACTCTGCTGGAGATGCTTCACCTGGCATGAGTCTGAATGGAGCGTCAGTCCGCAACGTAAGGCAGCAGTGCCATGAACCGGGCCCGCTTGATGGCTCGCGTCACTGCGTGCTGGCTGGCCGCCGTGCACCCGGTCTTCCGACGGCCGATGATCTTGGCCTGCCGATTCACCATCTTGCCGAGCAGATCAAGGTCCTTGTAGTCGACGAACATCGGCCGCGGACGCACACCGTCAATGAAGATCGGGTCTTTCTTCTTAATCTTCGGCTTCGGCTTGGATCGCTTCCGGGGGGCCTTTGAAAATCGCTTCTTGCCGGGCATCGGACTCATGGTCGTTCTCTTCTCGTTCGGTAATGGCTGGACTGTGGACTGGTTTGTGCTCGCAACGCTGTTTGGCGAGGCAGCCTCACTCTTGCCTTGCGCGTAGTGGATTCTCTGGCCTTCAACCCGCAAATTCCTGCGCTGGCACACGATCCCTGCACAGTAATCGTCGGTTCAGTCTCATCGGGTTCGTTGGGAAAATCCGGAACCCGCTGATCGAGTGATCGAAGGCCTGATTCCTGCCGACACCATATCGTACACAGTGCCCACAAGAATTGCACGGGGGCCGGCCCCAAGGAACCGACCCCCGCCATTTCTTCGAAGCGGCAACGCTTTTCTACGGCTCCGCGAGGCGGTGCCCTCTGGCGTCACGCAACTCGTCGATTTAGTACCGGTCGCCGTACCCACGGCCACCGCCACCG
>WTHB01000030.1 GCA_011523305.1 Planctomycetaceae bacterium
ACCTTCCAGGAACCGTACCTGTTTGACACCCGCGTCGGGCTGTCGACGAGTGCCTCGTACTTCACCCGCTACTTCTACGACTGGGCCGAGGGCCGGGTGGGTGGCCGGGTGGGCCTGGGCTATCAGTTCGTCTTTGCCCCCGACCTCTCGGTGAATGCCGGCTTCCGGGGGGAGAGCGTCGATGTCTTCGACCCACGGGTACCCGGTGTCCCGGAAGTCGATAATATGCTCGGTGTTAACGGTGTTTACGGCTTCAGCGCAGGCATCATCCACGACACTCGTGACAGCCCCTTCCTACCGACACAAGGCCATCTGCTCACCTTTGAGTTTGAGCAAGTGATTGGCACCTTCGTCTACCCACGTGGGGTTCTCGAGGGTCGCCAATACTGGCTGCTCAACCAGCGGCCCGATGGCTCGGGTCGGCATGTGCTTTCATTCGGCTCGGTGCTCGGCATGTCAGGCCCCGACACCCCGGCCTACGACAACTTCTATGCCGGTGGCTACAACACCCTCCGCGGCTTCGTCTTCCGTGGGGCGAGCCCGCGACAGGCAGGCACAAACGGACAGTTGGCGATCGTCGGTGGTCCGTTTGAGTGGCTCAACACCATTGAATACATGTTCCCGATTACCGCCGATGATTCTCTGCGAGGCGTCGTCTTTACCGACTTCGGTACGGTTGAGTCCAATGTGTCGATCAACACCATGCGGGTCTCACCGGGCTTCGGACTGCGGATCACCATGCCAGCCCTAGGCCCTGCACCGATTGCGCTCGACTTTGCGGTGCCAGTTTCCTACGCCGATTTTGATAGCCAGCAACTTTTCAGCTTCTTTGTGGGCTTCGCCCGGTGATGACCGCCTCTGAACCGACCACCGCGCGACCGCGAATTCTGGTCATCCGCAACCGGTTCATTGGTGACACGGTGCTGGCCATTCCCTTCCTGCGGAACCTGCGGCAGAACTTTCCTGACGCCACGATCGACGTGCTGGTCGAGCCGGTCTCAGGTGATGTGCTTGCCGGCTGTCCCTATGTTGATGAGCTGATTCGCTGGAGTCGGCCACGAACCAAACGGCGGTCGCTGCTGCAGTCGGTTGCCAACCTGCGGGACACGGCCCGCTGGCTCGCTGATCGACAGTATGACCGCGGCTATGTCCTCAAACGGGCGGCGGCCGGGGGTCTGCTTGCCTGGCTGGCTGGCATTCCCCATCGCGTCGGCTTTGCCTGCCAGGGGCAGTCGCTGTTTCTCTCACGGGCGTCCCGACTGCAGCCGCTGACCCATGAAGTGGAGCACTTCCTGGATGTGCTGCGGTGCGACGGTCTCACCGTCGATGATGGCCACAATGAAAACTGGGTCGCGCCCGATGCGGCTGCAAGCCTCGGGCAGCGAGTCAGCACAATCCTCACCGACCGTCCCTGGATCTTCCTCGCGCCGTGCGCGGGGGGCGTCGAGCGGCGGTGGCCAGCCGAACGCTTCGCGGCAGTGATCGACCACATGCATGCAAAGACTCAGGCTGCGTTCTTCCTCTGCGGAGGCCCAGGTGACGTTGCGATGCATGCGAAGATCAAAGAGTACACGGGCTACGCCGACCACGTGCATGACGTGTCTGCCGAGAGTTCCCTGCCTGAAGCCGCTGCGTTGATTGCCCGCTGCGATCTCTGCATCGGTGTCGACACAGGGCTGATCCATATCGCTGCCTCGTTTGGCAAACCGTGTGTGGTGATTTTCGGCTCTGCGGATCCGCATCAGTGGCATCCGTGGGATACGCCCTCTGTCATCCTCCGGTCGCCGCACCCCAAACAGTCACTGGGACAGCGGCTTGTGTCATTCATGCGAAAACCACCGGCCGCCCAGCGGTGGCCCGGTGGCCGGGGCAATCCGCTCGACGTCTCCGTCGACGATGTGGTGACCGCCAGCCTGAACCTGCTGGCGGCTAGCTCATTGCCGCAAACCACGGCGACAGAACACACACGCTGAGCGAACCGGCTGAGCGGTGCAACGCATGGCTACGCACCTGATCAGCACACCTTGAGCACAGCCTGGCTCATTTCTCATCCGAACTCAGTTCAAAAATAAATTCGTTGGTTCCGCTTTCGACGACTGCGGTGAGTGGACTGGTCCCGACGTCTGCATACCGACGTGGCGTGATGAATGCGGGAGGCGTGGCGTCAGCAATGCTGATCAGCCGCTCATGCTCCGGTGTGCCGTACCGCGGATCGTCTGGAGAAATATCGGGGTATTCGGCGTACTCCGACTTTTCGATGGTTACCGCGTACTCGCCTCGGGTCGTTCCACTCCCTGGTCGGCTCGCTGCGGCATTGAGCGTAAACCGCCCGTCCGACTGCGTAGTGCCAACGGCACCAAGACCTTGGCCATCGCGCGGCGAAAAGGCAACCATCGCCCCCTCGAGTGGTGCCCCGTCGAGGGTGACCACCCCAGTCACAAACTGGACGTCTGGGCCTTTTCTTCCGCAGCCAAGTGCGGAAAAACAGGCAACACCGAAGCAGAAGAGGGCGCTCAAGACTTGTTTTCGTGGGTCCATGTTCTTGCCTTTCACGTGCCCAGAATTCTCAAAGAAAACCAAAGTCGCCACTACTAACCATAAGGAGCGAAAGACCGCCAGCCCCTCGATACCATTGAGGCTGACGGCCAACTGCTCGCATCTGGTGTGCTCATGAGCTGAGTCAACGTCGTTCGATGCCGGCTTTTCCCGGACTTACGGCGTCGCTTCACCACCGTTCATGCTCCCCAACGCACCAATGACGCCATACACGCTCGCAGCACCGAGTGTTTTGGTTGCATTCGTGTTCGGATTACCCGCATTGATGTCCTCGTTGTAAAACTTTACCGAGCCATCGACATGCGTCATCATCGCGCCACCAGGGTGATAACTACTTGCGGGAACAGCCCCCCACTCTTCGGCATTGGCACCACAGCGTGGATAGTTAGGCCCAGCAAAGGTAAAGAACGAAGTGTAGAGTGACTTTGAGTCGGCCCAATTCCAACCTACAAATCGACTATTTGAGGGGGCGGTCCCTGTGTAGTCGCCGCTACTGTTGACGAGCCCCGCACAAATCCCTGGGTTCTTCCCATTACTGTTTACAGCTGCGGTGAGACCATACCCATGCCACTGGGTGTTTTGGGCCCCCGGACCACCGACTCGAACCTCGCCAAGGCAAATCGTGTTCGATGTGCCGTCCGTGATGTCTTTCATCCGAATAGGACGAACGGCTCTCCTTGATGCATTGCCCCAAAAAGCTACACCAGTGCATCCGGGACCACGCTTCCAGGCATCGTCCCACTTAATCCTGACGTCACCTCGATTGATGTGATAACTCGTACGGCCCTTGTCTGAATTGACGTTCGGTCGCCGACTTGCAAGCTGATCGGATGCGCACTTCAGCATCGGAATCTCAGTCCGCGTCGTTGCATGCCCTGTATACGGCGCGAAACTTGCGTTACTGCTTACCTGCTGAATGATGCCGTCGTACGTTTCCTGCTGCTCCATCATCGGGAGTACAAGCGTGATGAAACTGAAACGCTGAGTGTTTCCGGACGTTCCTCGTAGATCGTACATCAGTTCCGAGCGACTCTGCTCTGGCAGCCGCTTGTTGGTGCTCTCAAAATTGAGAACTGCAAGCTGGAGCTGCTTCATGTTGTTCGAACAGGACGAGCGTCTCGCTGCCTCTCGGGCTGTCTGGACCGCTGGCAGCAAGAGCCCAACCAAGACTCCGATAATCGCGATCACAACCAGAAGTTCGATCAGCGTAAAGCCTGCTATAACACCAACCCTCGTGCGATCTTTGTTCCCACGGAACATGCTTTTTGTGAACCTCATACCCAAACTCCTCATAACCGAGAACAAAAAGGGAAAACTCTTTCATATTGGAAATTTACTTTCGCGTTTCAATGACCGCATCACCCAAAAGGGTCACTCCGAATCATTGGATAATTGCCCACCAACGGAACAGCTCTGCAAGCTTTCCTGAGGTACCGATGAGTTCTTTCACCAGGTCTGGTAGACTCTCAGATGCAGCAAATCCGGGCTCCCAGATGATGCCGGCCGTACGCTGATTCAAAACGGAACGCGTGAAGACGATGCCGTTGCTTTCTAAAACGATGCTGCCGAATGTACCCCAGCGCGACAACATAACCCTTAGCTGCTGGGCTGGGTTCGTTTTGCTGGGGCTCTTCCTCGCCCATTGCCAGGCAGCTGAAGGACCCGCGGGGCGGCGACCGACGCGCCTCAAGCCTGTGCAACACGCCTGGGATCCCACAGAATTTCACATGGGCGACTACATCTGGGCCAAGGATCTCCACGACAAACAGGTCTGTCGACTCTGGAAGGCGTTTGAGATTCCCGCCGGCCATCCACCCACCAATGCCCGGCTGCGGATTCTTGCTGACAACAGTTACACGCTCTTACTGGACGGGCGGAGCATTGGCCGCGGCAGTGACTACCACTATCTAACTGAATACGATCTCACGGACAGCCTCGCGCCGGGCCATCACACCATTGCGGTCATCGCCTTCAATGAGACCCATCAGGCGGGACTTTCGCTGGGGTTCGACATCACGTTCGCTGAGGCGAGCCCGCTCCACATCCGGAGTAACGAGTCATGGCGGATTGCTCCACCCGACGACGACAGGTGGGACCAGCGGTGGTCAGCTCCCCGCGCATGGGAACACGCAGTCCTTGTGGCTCCTTTTGGCAGCGCGCCCTGGGATGCTCCTCCCATGCGGATCCAATCAATCGCCGTGCCCCTGGCACCCACCGTCCCGACGTGGCAACGGACATGGGTACTGGCACTCGTTGGAGCCTGTGCTGCTGCGGGTCTACTTGCCAGTCTTGTGCTCAAACTTCGCCTGATGAATCAAAACAAGGCACAGATCCTGCTTGATCGCGAGCGGTCTCGCATTGCCCGGGACCTGCATGATGGCTTGGGGGCTGGCCTCACCCAGCTTGTGCTTGCGTGCGAAGTAGCCCGCAACGACGTCACCGCCGATACAGAACACGAACGCAGACTCGCTGACTTGTGCGACCATGCCCGTGAAATCGCTGGGTCCATTGATGAACTTGTCTGGTCTGTCAATTCCGGACGGGACACCCTTCGTGATTTCGTCTCGTATACCAGCAAATATGTCCAGCGTTTTCTCCAGCCGACACCCATTCTTTGTAGGCTTGATATCGCCGACACAATTCCCGATCTCGACTGCAATCTGGCAATCAGACGAAACCTTCTGCTCGCCGTCAAAGAGGCCCTGAACAATGCAGTTAAATATTCTGGAGCAACGGAGCTGCGGTTTGGTATCCAAACCACGCCTCGCCTTGTGGTGGTCACGATCGCCGACAACGGCTCTGGATTTGTGCCACACCTGAAGGCTGACTCGGGACATGGCCTGAAAAACCTGCGTGAACGGGTGATGGACGTCGGCGGGCGTTGTCACATCGACAGTGACCTTGAGCGTGGCACCACGATCACCTTTGAAGTCCCCCTCCAGACTGCCCTGCGGATTCGTTCTTCAAAAGTGACCAGCCGCATGCACGTGCAACGAGGGGCGACTCGGCTCGAAACCAATCAACACGCTGCGGAAAAGGCCGTTCTGTGATGCCAACCAGTCAGGCCGCCGAGACCGCGGAAACGCGTCTGCATCGCCATCGAGTTGTGCTGGTGGAAGATCAGCCGGTCACACGGGCGAGCTGGCAACGGCTGATCTCGTTGCTGCCCGAATTTGACTGTGTTGCCAGTTATGCCTCCGGTGAAGAGGCACTTGCGTCCATTCCCGCGGTTCGTCCCGATGTCGTCCTCATGGACATTGGGCTGCCGGGTATCTCAGGGGTGGAATGTACCGCTCAGCTCAAAGTGGCCTGCCCGTCAGTCCTCATTGTCATGCTGACCGACTATGACGACGACACCATTCTATTTTCGGCCCTTGAATCTGGTGCTGATGGATATCTGCTCAAGCGGACGACGCCGGCTGCACTGCGCGCCGCATTGCTCGACGCGCTCGACGGCGGCGCCCCGATGACGAGCGAAATCGCTCGCCATGTGATCGAGTCATTTCGACAGAAAACTCCGCCGAACACTGCATCATCGCTGACGTCGCGGGAGCTGCAGATTCTGGTCTTACTTACCCAGGGATACGCCAACAAAGAAATTGCAGAGGAACTCGCCATTGGAATCGAGACCGTTCGGAGCCATCTGAAGCACATCTACGAAAAGATGCATGTGCGCTCCCGTGGCGAGGCCGTTGCTCGCTACCTCCAACTGTCCCAGCGCGATCACCCACGATCTTGAGCCGCTGCGGTGCCGGCCACAAACCCACTCGACCAGGCCCACTGAAAGTTGAATCCGCCGATGCGGCCATCGACATCGAGCACCTCCCCAGCGAAATACAGCCCTGGGCAGATGCGGCTCTCCATGGTCTTGAGATTGACCTCCGTCAGCGGCACCCCGCCGGCCGTCGCCTCAGCCACGGCAAACCCCCGGTCACCGGTCACCGGGAGCGGCGTTGCGGTGACCAGCTGGCCAAGCGTCTTGCGGACTGCCCGTGACAGGTCACCCGCACCCGTTGTTCCAGCCTGCTCGCAGAGCTGCCGAGCGAGCCGCTCGGGCAGCCGCTGGCGGAGTACAGCCAGCGGACCCCGGGTCGCTGTCTGCAGCAGCTGATCGACCGACTCGGGCGTTTCCTCCGGCAGCCAGTTGATCAGCAACCGCACCCCCGGCTCGGCCTGCCGCGCCACCAGCCAGTGACGACTGATGTCGAGCACAGCCGGCCCCGACAGCCCCTGATGCGTACAGAGCGTGCTGCCGGTCGTGGTCACCAGCCGCTTGCCGCTGACGGTGGTTAGGATGAGCCTCGCCGGCAGCGTCAGCCCGGAGAGCTGCTTGATCCAGTGGTCACCGGCCAGCAGCAGCGGCACCAGTGCCGGCACCACGGGCGTGGTGATGCTGTGGCCCAGCGCCCGCGCCAACGCATGGCCCACCCCGTCCGAGCCACTCTTGGGCAGCGACTTGCCACCCGTGCAGAGCACCACGCGGCGGGCCAGGCAACTGCCCCCATCGGTCACAACCCGAAACCGAAATGCCTCGCTGCTGTCACCGGCTGCAGCATCCGCAGGCAGGGCTTCAATCGCCGTCACCCGCGCGGGGTGAACGCACTGAACTCCAGCGGTTGTTGCCTCTGTCATGAGCGCGTTGAGCACTGTTCTCGCCGAGTCCGTCACCGGGAAGAGTTTCCCAGTCTCCTCCTGCTTGAGATCCACACCGGCGGTCGCAAAGAACCGCACGGTCTCATCCACCGGAAACCGCCGCAGCACCTTGCGGATCGCCGGAGGGCTGCTGCCAGCGAAGTCGTGTTCAATCACGGTGTGGTGCGTGACATTACAGCGACCGCCACCCGCCACGAGAATCTTCGCGCCGAGTTTTCGCGCGCCATCAACGGCAACCACCCGGCACGTCGGTCCCGCCGTGCGGCCGGCCCAGATCGCCGCAAACAGACCGGCGGCACCAGCGCCCACCACCGCGATGTCCGCCGTGGAGGGCAGGTGAGTTGCGTGGTCGGTCTGGGGATGCATCGCTTGCCTCTGCGCTGACTTCTGTGATGACCTCTGTTTGCAGCCTGTCAGACCTCAGCCCGTCATCGGCCCGCAGCCCCCATGCGGATTGAGGAAATGCACAGGAATGGCTTGAACAGAACCTCTGTGTTTTTGCATATCTGACCGATAGAGGGTTTGTTTTTGCATCTGTTCGCCGATTGAAAAATGGCATCACCCGCAGGAAGAAGTAAAGTAGATCGTGGGCGGCACATGGCCGAATGGCATGAAAACATCCTCGCGGTGCACCGACGGTCGGGCCGCGTCCGTTCCGACCAGCCGCGGCTAGCGCCCTGCCCAAAGCCAACCTCAGAGCCCTGCAATGGTGACCGGCATGATCGCTGGAGTGACACGAATGGCTGGTCGTTGGCTGCGTGGCGGGGTGCTGCTGCTTACCTGCGGGCCGGCTGCCCCTGCTCGTGCCGAGCCCCTCGACTTCAACCGCGACATCCGGCCGATCCTGGCGGAAAACTGCTTCTATTGCCACGGCCAGGACGGCAATAAGCGGGAGGCTGACTTGCGGCTTGATCAGCGGGAGCCGGCGATTGAAGCTGCCGCGATCACGCCCGGCGACGCAGACACCAGCGAACTGATCGCCCGGATTCACGCCGACGACCCCGACGTGCTGATGCCACCGCCCAACTCCAATCGGCGGCTCTCGCCTGAGCAGAAGGCAATGCTCACCCGCTGGATCAACGAAGGGGCGGTCTATGAACCGCACTGGGCCTTTGTCACACCGGTACGGCCCGAGCCACCGATGACGGAGCGGCAGGCTGAATCCGGCTGGGTTCGCAATCCGATTGACATGTTCATTCTCGCCACACTCACTGAGGCAGGCCTCGCCCCGTCACCCGAGGCCGACCGTGCAACGCTGATTCGGCGACTGCACGCCGACCTGACCGGCCTGCCCCCGACGCCCGCAGAGGTCGATGCCTTCGTCAACGATGCCAGCCCCGATGCTTATGAGCAGCTCGTCGATCGGCTGCTGGCCAGCCCGCACTACGGCGAACGGATGGCGGCCGCCTGGCTTGATGCTGCCCGCTATGCCGACTCCAACGGCTTTCAGCAGGACGGTGACACCTGGCAGTGGCTCTGGCGTGACTGGGTGGTGGAGGCCCTCAACGCTGACATGCCGTTTGATCAGTTCTCGATCGAGCAGTTGGCTGGCGACCTGCTGCCTGAGGCAACCCCCCAGCAGCAGCTGGCCACGGCCTTCAACCGCAATCACCTGCTCAACGGCGAAGGAGGAGCCATTCCTGAAGAGCAACGCTTCAACAACCTCTTCGACCGGGTCGATACCACCAGTACGACCTGGCTAGGTCTGACAATGGCCTGCGCCCAGTGCCATGACCACAAGTACGATCCACTGACGCAGGTTGACTACTACCGGCTACTCCATGTCTTCAACCAGGTGCCTGAGACTGGACGGCCGGGACGGCAATCAGACCGGATCCGGGTTGCCCCGCCGCTCCTCGAACTGCCGAGCAAAGCCCAGCAGAAAAAGCTCGCTGATCTGAAGGCCGAGATGCAGCGGCTTGAGGCCGAGGCTAAGCCTGTCATCGAAATCGCCTACAGCGCCTGGAAGGCCGGACTGTTTGCTGATGGTGAGCCCGCTGACGGCAAGGACCTGCCGCGAAACCTGACGCCGCTACTCCGCAAGCCCGAAGCTGAACGAACCGAGGCAGACAAAAAATCAATCGAAGCTCAGCTGCGGCGTTTCTTTGATGACAAGGTACAGCGGTCGGTCACCAGGCGGCTGCCTGCCGTGGTGGCCTTTAACAAGGCGAAGAGAGCCTACAACGCCTACAGTGGTGACCAGATTCCCCGCGTGATGGTGATGAGCGATACCAAGCCCCGTGAGACCCGTGTACTCGACCGGGGCGACTATCTCTCCCCGCTGGGCGACCCATTGCAATTCAAAACCCCGGCCAGCCTGCCACCGTTGCCAGAGGGCCTACCAGCCAACCGGCTAGGCCTGGCCCGGTGGCTGTTCCTGCCGGAGCATCCGCTGACTGCCCGGGTGCAGGTCAACCGAATGTGGCAGCACTTCTTCGGTACGGGTTTGGTCAAGACCACCGAAGACATGGGCGTGCAGAGCGAATACCCGCGGCACCTGAAGCTGCTCGACTGGCTTGCAGTGGAGTTTCGGGAAGGCGGCTGGAGTCAGAAGCACCTTCATAAGGTGTTAGTCATGAGTGCCACCTATCGGCAGAACAGCCGCGTCTCGCCAAAGCAGTTGGCAATCGACCCAGAAAATCGACTGCATGGGAGGGCGGCCCGGTTTCGGCTGCCGGCGATCGTGCTTCGAGACTGGGCACTGGCTGCCAGTGGACTGCTGACGCCTACGCTCGGCGGTGCGCCGGTCTATCCCTATCAGCCCGACAACATCTGGGAGTCGCTGGCCATCACCAAGGAGCGGGACTTTTCTTATCCGCTTTCCAGCGGCGCTGACCTCTACCGACGCAGCCTCTATACATTCTGGCGGCGGACGGTCGCCCCCGCCAACATGTTCGATGCAGCCAACCGGCGGACATGCACCGTCCGTAGCAGCCGTACCTGCACGCCACTGCATGCCCTGACCACGCTCAACGACCCTACCTGGATCGAGGCCGCCCGCGTACTGGCCGAGCAGAGTACGGCAGCCGCTGACAATCTGGACAGCCAACTCACCGTGGCCTTTCGCCGGGTGCTCAGCCGGCAGCCATCGGCAGCAGACCGTGCCGCACTCACCCGCATGTACGACCGCCAGCAGGCGTTTTTCGCTGCTGACCCCGCCGCTGCGGACAAGTTGCTGGCCGTGGGGGGCCGTCCACGACAGGCGTCACTCGACGCAGTGGAGCAGGCGGCACTAACCAGCGTCTGCTTGGCCATTCTCAACCTTGATGAAGCCCTCAACCGGGAGTGAGGTCTGCTGCCGATGAAAAATTCTTCCGATCTCTTTCTGGAAAACCTCGCCCGTGTCACTCGCCGCCAACTGTTTGGCTCGGCCGGGCAGGGCATTGGCCTAGCCGCACTGGCAACGTTACTCGGTCGTGAGGCCCAGGCGGGGCAGGGCACTGGCCCCAACCAGACTGAACAGGGTGGCTTACCCGGCCTGCCGCACCACGCCCCTAAAGCCAAGCGAATGGTAATGCTCTGGCAGGGGGGCGGGCCGTCCCATGTCGATCTGTTCGACCCCAAACCGATGCTGATAAAGCAAGCTGGCAAGGACGTGCCGGCCAGCGTGCGGGGCAGCACCCGGCTGTCGACGATGTCGAGCGGCTATGCCAAGTGGCCGGTTGTCGCCCCGATCAAGGGCTTCACCCGCTATGGCCAGTGCGGCATGGAGATGAGTGACCTGCTGCCCGACATCGGGGGGCTGGCCGACGACATCTGCCTGGTTCGCAGTCTGCACACCGAGGCGGTCAACCATGCTCCCGGGGTCACCTTCTTTTTGAGCGGCAGCCAGGTGCCGGGCCGGCCGAGTCTGGGGGCCTGGATGGCCTATGGGCTGGGCTGTGAAACCGACAACCTGCCCGCCTTCGTGGTGCTGACCTCGTCAGACAAGCAGAAGAGCTGCGGCCAACTCTTCTTTGACTACTACTGGGGCTCGGGCTTTCTGCCCAGTCGCTATCAGGGGGTGAAGTTTCGCAACACGGGCGAGCCGGTGCCCTATCTGGCCAATCCGCCTGGGGTCAGCCAAGCGGCCCGACGAGCGTTACTCGACGACCTAGCAGCCATGAACGCCCAGCATCTTGCTGACTATGGCGATCCCGAAATCGACACCCGCATCGCCTCGTACGAGATGGCCTTCCGGATGCAGTCGAGCGTGCCGGAGCTGGTCGATTTTTCGGACGAGCCAAAACATGTGCTCGACCGCTACGGCCCGGATGTCCAGGTGAAGGGCTCCTACGCCTACAACTGTCTGGTGGCCCGCCGGCTGCTGGAGCGAGGTACCAGGTTTGTGCAGCTGATGCATGCCGGCTGGGATCAGCACAGCAATCTCTTCAGCCAACTTGAGACCCAGTGCCGTGACACGCAGGGCCCTTCAGCAGCCCTCGTGCACGACCTCAAGGACCGCGGGCTACTGGAAGACACGCTGGTAGCCTGGGGGGGTGAGTTTGGCCGCACGCCGTTTGGTCAGGGTGACCCGGCCAACCCGAAGGGCCGCGACCACTTCGGCAAGGCCTTTTCTTGGTGGCTCGTTGGCGGCGGCATCAAGCCGGGGCACGTGCTCGGGGCCACCGATGAGTACGCCTGGAACATCGTGGCCGACCCGGTGCATGTGCACGACATGCAGGCGACCATCATGCACCTGCTGGGCATCGACCACACCCGGCTCACCTACCGCTACCAAGGCCGCCAGTTCCGGCTGACCGATGTGCATGGGCAGGTAGTCAAAGGCATGCTTAGCTAGCAAGCGGGCCGAGAGGGCCCGCCAGGGCAACCAGCGACCGGAGGTCGCCAAGCAAAACACGGCACGATGCGGCCATCTCACCCATTTTGAGTGAAGGGACCCTTTTTGGGGCCCCTTTCCGGCAAGTGCCCCGGCCGCCTGCCATCCCAGCTTCGCCCAAACCGTTCTTCCCGGAAAACCGGTCAAAAACCGTATTCCTCAAAATTCTTATTTATCTGCCAGAAACCTTTTCCTGTTGAGCCAGTTAGTTTACTGAGTTGATTTACGCCGGTACCATCCTCGCGATGGTGGGGATTCCTGAAACGATTCGGCGTTTCCCTAGGTGATCCGTATCTCTTTGATTCAGACATCAAGAACGAGCACAGCACGAAGGGGCAAGCGCCTGTTCTTCCGGCCTTTTTGTTTCTGTTTTTTTCTATGGAGCCACCTCAGAAGGTGGAGTAACTTCAATGAGTGTTTCGTCACGCCGAGGGTTCACCCTTATCGAACTGCTGGTCGTCATCGCGATCATCGGTGTTCTGGTCGGTCTTCTACTGCCTGCCGTGCAGCAGGCTCGTGAAGCTGCTCGTCGCAGTTCATGTGGAAACAAACTGAAGCAGCAAGGTCTTGCTGCCCACAATTTCGCCGATGGCCACATGCGGGCCGGCGACAACTACTTTCCGGCATGCTACGACGATATTGATGGCCCTCCCGCCGCAACATGGGTGAGTGACTGTCTTTCCTATATCGAGGAAGGCAACCTCTCGAATACGGCTGCTGGGACCATTGGCACCACAGCTGTCGATTGGGGTGTATGCCCGTCGTATGCGGGTGTCGTGAGTGGGGCCACGTTCTGCTACAAGGGCAACGTTGGTGCCTCGGTAGCGGCTGACAACGGTGGCATGCAGGTCCAACAGGACTCGAATGGCAACGGCCTGCCGACTGCTGCGTTCCGAGCATCAGGTCTGTCAAAAATCATCATGATTGGTGAAGGTGCCGGTTGGACTGCCAGCAACAACACTGCCATCGGAGCGGTAGCTGACTACGTTCCTGACACTGACATGACCTCTGGAGCGGCAGACGAGCGGATTCACACTGTGGCAAACGGTGCCACGAACTACTCGTCCGACCATGTTGGCGAATTGATCGGTGTATGCTACGCTGACGGCTCAACAGCGTTCGTGGTCCTGGGCGACATTCTGGATGCCAATCCGAATGTCCGTCGCAAGTAGCAGCATCTGGAACGCCAGCCTGTGTTGGCATTGAGCACTGGAGGGGTCGGCGAAAGCCGGCCCCTCTTTTTTTTTTAAATACACGGACTGTGTCGATTAAAAAGAATTGGGCTTCGAAAGAAGTCCCTCGCCCTCGGCCTTCATATCGCCCACTGCATTCGGTGCGCGCCGCAAAACCGACGACAACTTTGCCATGCCCGCTGAAATCGGACCCGTTCACCAAGCATCGCTCAAAATCGTTGTTCAGACGGCAACCTTCAACGAGGCTGCCTCCATTGCCTCATTGCTCACATCGATCGGTGACGTTCTTCCCAGTGCCCGCATTCTTGTGATTGACGATGAGTCGCCTGATGGAACCGGCACCATTGTCACCGGCATCGCTGCCACGAATCCGCAGATACATCTCCTTCAACGACACGGACAGCGGGGCCTTGGCAGTGCTATTCTGGACGGCCTTCATTATGCTCGTGACCTCAAGGCCGACATCTCGGTTTACCTTGACGCTGACTTCAGCCACGACCCTGCTGACATCCCCCGCCTCCTCGATGCACTCCAGTCGGCTGCACCTAACGACGCCCCGTACGACATTGCGATTGGCTCCCGCCGGGTTCCTGGCGGCCGAACCCTTGGCTGGCCACCCACACGCCACCTGGCGAGCTGGCTCGTTTGTAGCTTCACTCGCTGGATTCTTGGCGTACCTGTCAAGGACGCCTCTGGTGGCTTTCGGGCGATTCGGCTCACCTGCCTCGACAACCTCGACCTCACCGGCATAGCTGAGGGTTATGCCTTCCAAGAAGACTTCCTCTGGCGGGCTCACCGCGCCGGCGTGCGAATGATTGAGGTACCAATTACGTTCACCAACCGAACCGAGGGCAACAGCAAAGCTGATTTTGCGGAAATGCTCCGCAGCGTTGCAGCCCTTCTTCGCATTGCCTGGAAAACCTGGCTGGGCCACTAGTCAGGACCTTGTCAGACTCCCCTCTTCAACGGGATGAGCGTCGCCGACGCGGTCATACCACCTCATGCGACGCCGTTCGTGCAAACTGCCCTGACTCTGAATTCTCCGACCCCCGCCTGTTTATCCCTCGAAAAAGCCTTTCCAAAACGACCCCAGCCACTTTTTTTGGGGGGGGGGGCAAATCTGTTGAATCACCGAACCATTGCCGATAGAATTCGTAATGGTCGTTGAACGGTGACTACATGGTTCTCGTTCAAAGGGATACTAGGCACATTCGTGATTAGTCATCAGGAACTCGCACGGCATCAAGGGGCAAGTGCTTGTTCTTCCAACCTTTTGGTTTCCTTTTTTTCTCATGTACCCGCCAAGGGTGGAGGAATTTCAATGAGTGTTTCGTCACGCCGAGGGTTCACCCTCATCGAACTGCTGGTCGTCATCGCGATCATCGGTGTTCTGGTCGGTCTTCTGCTGCCTGCCGTGCAGCAGGCCCGTGAAGCTGCTCGTCGCAGCTCCTGCGGAAACAAACTGAAGCAGCAAGGGCTTGCTGCCCACAACTTCGCCGATGGCCACATGCGGGCCGGCGACAACTACTTCCCTGCTGCCTACGACGACGATGATGGCCCTCCAGCCGCATCGTGGGTGAGTGACATCCTCTCCTACATTGAGGAAGGCAACCTCTCGAATACGGCTGCTGGGACCATTGGCACCACAGCTCTTGATTGGGGTGTCTGCCCGTCATACGCGGGTGTCGTGAGTGGGGCCAACTTCTGCTACAAGTCTAACGTCGGCAGCACCGCAGTGCTCGATGATGGTGGTATGCAGAAGAACCAAGACTCGAATGGCAACGGTCTGCCAACGGCTGCTTTCCGAGCCACGGGCCTTTCCAAGGTGATCATGCTCGCCGAAGGGGCCGGCTGGACTGCCAGCAATAATGCTGCACGTGCATCGTGCACGGACTACGTTCCCGACGTTGACGTGTCAGGAACCAATGGCACCAACAACCAACGAGTCCATGGTTACAACCAGGGAGCCGGCAACTGGGCTTCGGACCATGTTGGCGACCTAATTGGTGTTTGCTATGCCGATGGTTCATCAGCATTCATCGTCATCGGTGACATTGTCTCGACGGGCAGTGCCGGTGGCGCCAACAACATCAAGCGGAAGTAAGTTTGGACAGTTGTCCGACAGACTTTTTGCATGAGAATTGGAGGGGCCGGCGAAAGCCGGCCCCTCTTTTTTTACGCCTACGGTACTTTTCCGTAATTCCTGTCTGCCCAACGTTCATGAAACACCGCAAGTCGTCGCAAAACGTGAGCGTGGGCGCAACGACGAAGTACCCAAGGCATTCCGAGCACTTATTGACCTCAACAGCGAGTCAATCGTTCTCACTCAAAACACGCTGATTTCATCACTGTCCTCCAAGAACCCGGCTTCATTTACGCCGTGCCTCGGTCATCTTGCGATTCATCAAACCAACGTGATTATAAAAGTCGATAAGCCCCTCTTCTTTTTCTCCTCCGGCGATAAGTGATTTAGCAAGTCTCTCAGATTTCTGCAGCGCTGCCATCTTAGCCTGCTCTTGCCGAACTGTTCCTGTCGTTGGTCCGCCAAATGAGTCGTCTTGCATCATCTTCTCCAAGACACCAATAGCTCTTGCATATTCACCTTGTTTCAGAAACACCTCAACCATAGTTGCTGGGTACTGTGGCGATTGCTCAAGTGCTGGATAAATATCAATTGCTCGTTCGTAGAGTTTTAAGGCAGCGTCCTCGTCATCCTTGCGTAACTGCTGATCTCCAAGCCAGACGTATGCCTGCCAGGCCTGATCATTCATGGCGACTGCGTAGGCCCACAATGCCTTTGAACTTTCCCAATGCGTGGCTTGTCGCTGACTCATAACGGTCAGCAGCAATCCCACCACACAAAGACAGCCACGCCCCACGATCTGGAGGCCCACCGACTGATTTTGGAGCACCGCTGTTACACCACCCACAAATCCACCGATTAGTCCAATCATTGGCAGATAGAGGAAATGGTCACTGACCCAGGAAACTCGCATAAATGACATTGGCACCAAACCAAGCACCGGGGCCACCATCAACGCAAAGAAGCCTCCAGCGAGTAAGGCATGCCGCCCCCAGCCGTGACGGTTTTGCCATATCAAAACAGCCATCATTGTCAGGCTAACCAATGGCAACAGCTGCCAAAGCTCAAAAGACTCTCCCATCCACCGTGGGTAGATGGGCATGAGCCCTACTGGCCAGAAAGTCGTGACAAGATAAAACGCCAACGCCATACCAGCTGTAGTGACTCGTGCCAGTGGCTCGCCGATAGGCAAGACTTCACCAGCAATGGCTCGCTCGCGCTGATACCAGATGGTGATCAACCCCATTGTGATAGCGATCAGGAAGAGTGGCACCATGCGGAGCAGATCCTGTCGGCTGATCTGCTGTCGCTTCCACCAAGCGTACAGCAGGGTGAGCAGGGGCATGCCCACCATCGACGGCTTCGCCAGCAGTGCCAACAAAAAAGCCATCAGTGACGCCTTGTACCACCTCTGCTGAGTGGATCCCGAGTCAGAATCGTCCTGCCACACCCAACAGAGACAGGCCAGCAAAAAGAATGGCAGTGACAATGTGTTTTTGATTTCTGAAATCCAGGCCACGCTCTCAACGCAGACTGGGTGGACGGCAAAGACAACCGCCGCCAACCAGGCTCCTGGTAGCTTTAGTTGTGCAAGCAGCCACCAGAGCAGCAGCCCGCTGATCGCATGCAGGGCAACGTTGACGAGATGATAGCCGGTTGGGTTTTCTCCAAACGCCTGCCACTCCAGCCACAGGGCGGTATAGGTGAGCGGGAAATAGTCTGGGCCATCTGGCTCAACCCAGATGGCAGCGAGCCCACCAAGTGAGCCTGACTGCACCATCCAGTTGTCTGTCACCAGAATGTGGTCGTCCCACAAAAACTCACTGTGGTAGACTGGCGTGTAGATCCAAACCACCGCCATTACCAAGACCGCAGCCTTGAGCAGCAAATTTCGGAACCGCGTGAAACATGTGTGCTCGGGTGTGATGCTGGCCAGCATTGTTGAAATCTAAGGTGGTTTTCGTGCGTCCCCGAACAACTGCCTTTAGTCTACCGCAGGAGTTTGAAGACAAAACGAACGCTGCTAGGGAATACCACACTCCAAATCGGCCACGTTCACCGTAACAACACACACAGCAGATCTCCCTTCGGGCTTTCAATAATGGTGGTGTACCCTACCTGCTTGAGCATGGCCTCAAGGCCAACAGCCCGATCGGAATAGCCGGCTCGGTTCACGTAGAGAGCGTCAAAGCCTCTTTGCAGCATCATCTCGAGGGCTTGCTTGGCATTGGACTCATCGAGCATCGTTGCTCTGCCCTGCCCATGACGTTCCGCCCCGCGGAACAACTGCCGCTCCACCTCGTGCTGCCATTGCAGCGTGCTACCACTGGCACCAACTGAGAAGTGCAGCTGTTGGCTGGAAAGAAACGGTCGATAGTGGGTCGACGGCGGCAACTCTTTCAATGGTCGCCCCACCATCACTGGCAACTGGAACACCATCGGCTTCTTGCCATCGGCCGCAACCGGCAGGGCTGCCTCCATCGCCACGACAAAGACTCGGTCGGAATCGACCGCAGTAGCAATCGCCGCCTGTTGGTCGGCGGTTGGGGTGCGGGGCAACTGATCCCACAGCACAAGGGCTGTGCTGGCGAGCGTTGCCGCAACCGCAATCGCCTTTACGCGACCTGGGCCCACGGTCATCGCAGCCTGCTGCTGCCAGGCGGTCAGCCGGCTGCCGACATAGAGTAGTGCCAGCAGCAGCACGACGATGCTATAGCGAATCGCGGTGCGAAATAGTGTAAATCCAGTGAAGGCAGCGATGATGGCGTTGAGCCCGCCCGTGGTGAACATGATGATGATCCAGAGCACCCACCAGGCTTCGAGCGGCACATTCTCAGACCTTCCTTCGATCATCGCCCGCACGGCCGCGCCTGCCAAGAACAGCAGGCAGCCAATGCCGAGCAGGCCAAGGTAGCCCGAGCCTTCTTCGTCGTTGAGTACCGACGCAGCCCGATGGTTGCGACCGAAGACTGCGAACTCCGAGGAGTGATGATTGACGGGCGGAATAAATAGATCGACAAGTTTAAGACCATAGATGTCCATCCACTTGTATTCACGCTGGCTGACGATTGGTGTCGCATCACTATGGCCACCTTCTGGTGGGTGGGCCAACCTGTGGGTAATGGTGTCGAGGTTTGACAGCAGAAATGCAGTCGCGACTGCTGCAATCACCAATGCGGCAGGCTTCAGCGATGACCAAGCCCGCTGCTGCCAAGCCCGAACTCCACCGCAGACAAGCACGATCTGGCAAAAAATATTGGCGTAGTACGTGTTCTGCAGTCCGGTCACGAACCCGATCCATCCGGCCCACCAGAGGCGGCGACTGCCCGCTGAGAGGCCTTGCCCCGCGGCCATCCACCTCCAGACCAGCGGAAACAAGGGTAGGTACCAGATGTATTGGCAACTCACGTGATGGGGTTGCTGGGCAAATTGATACGGTGCAAGGCCGAAAGCAAGCCCGCCGAGGAACGCCCAGGGAGTGGCGATGCCATAGCCGCGCCGTGCAACAAGATAGAAGGTTGCCGCGGCCATAAGGTGGCCGAGGAGGACGCCGATATTGGTACCCACGAACACGCCCCACCAGCGAAAAAGCAGGGCAAATAAGCTCAGCAGCACTTCATCGGGTGTCGGAAAACGATCCCACCCCCCCGTGTCAGGCGCCGCCAACGTACTGACTGGCTTCCAGCCAAAAGGAAGGAACCCCTCGTCATTCACCGACTTAAAGTAGGCTGACGCCCCAATAAAATCAGAGTAGACAGGGTCAAGATAGCGTGTCGGTAAGGCCCAGGCATCAGGTGTCCACTTTGCCTGAGCCGTGCACCACCCCGCGGCCACGACAAGGATCAGCAAACAAACGGCGGGGGCATCGCACTTTTTCATATTCTTCATTGGTCTTAAGCCACCACCACCGCCGCAGCCTCATCAACAAGGTTTGGTTGCGATAAGGGTTAGAAAGTGCGCATGCCGAACATCTAGCCGCCCCAGTCCGGCCGGCAGCGGATAGTAGCCGGCACCACGAATGCCCTGCACATGAAAGCCATGAGCTTCAAAAAATTCCCTAAGTCCTCGATATGAAAAAATGACTTTGTGCGTCCATGTCTTCATATGGTCGGACTCACCACGATGCAACGCCAACGGATTCCCTATCCCAAGCCGCCGCTCAGAAAGGTTGGTCAGTGAAAACATCTGCCAGCCCAAGGCCATAGCAAACACATTGTGCCAACTGGAACCGTTTTCTGTACTGATAATGACAGTTCCTCCGGGGCGTAAAACCCTGAAGATTTCTGCCGCAAAGAGGTCGATATCGGCGACATGCTCAATCACCTGATTGGCGTGAACAAGATCGAATCCTGCCGATGGGAGGGGAAGATTCGCCGCTAAGTCGGCTTTGGTCACATAGATGCCGCGCTCCTCCGCTGCACTGGCTCGCTCCGGCACAATTTCAACACCCTGTACCGTTTTTGCTTGGGCGGCATTTGCAACCTGAACCGACCACTCGCCATCATCACACCCCAAATCAAGGAAGGTGTCCACTCGGTGCGGGCACATGTCAAGGATGTTCTGCCTATTCAGTTTCATCGCCGCATCAAACTGTTTCTGAAACCAAACCTTCATTCCACACCTCTCAGCTGACCCTTCTTCCAAGTACACTGATTGCTGTCCCCACAATACCGAAAACCGATCGTCTTCTCACCTCACGCCCTGCAAACCCTTCGAAGGCACACGGGCGCTGCATTCGCCCGTGAACAAACAGCCTATCCCCAAGTCGTTTCTGTATCGATGAACCTTCTTCGTAATCGACTTCTGCGGGCGAGCAGCTACCTAACGCTGGCTACCCTCTTCGCGGGCGGCCTGGGATATGTTTTCCAGGTGCTCATGGGCCGCCTCCTTTGTGATTCCGACTTCGCTGTTTTTAGTTCCCTAAATTCTCTCACCATGATTGTTGGCTCCCCCCTCGCCGCTCTCATGATGCTCATTGCCAGACGGGTTGCCTCGCTCAACGCTGCAGACACGGCTGCCGGTCTCCCAAAGCTTTACCACTTCTGGCAGACCCGCGTCCTAGGCGCTTTTCTTGTCCTTGGATGCATTCTGGCGTGGACCATACCCCAGGTACAGGCTTTTGTGAAAACAAGCGACGGTATCGCCATCTGGCTTTTTTGGAGTGTGCTGACAATTAATGCGCTCGTCCTCGTGAACGCCGCCTTTCTCCAGGGATTCCAGCGGTTCGCCTGGCTAGGGGGGCTTAGCGTAGTCATTGTCGTGCTTAAAATTGGAATCGCGTGTGGGCTGATTGGGGCCGCAAACTGGGGCCTTCACGGGGTCCTCGCTGGCATGCTGTCCGCGGGGTTTATCATCTGGATCGCGGGACTCATTCACCTCCAACAGACCTTCCCCCCTCAACAAGATCAGTGCGAACCCGAGGCTTATGGATTTCCTCTGCACGAAGTCGTTTCGTGTCTCTCCGCAACGGTGGGCTTTGCGGTGCTAAGTCAAGCCGATGTGCCAGTTGCCAATCGGGTTTTTCCTTCTGAGATCGCTGCTTCCTATGCAGCTGCCGCAGTTTTGGGCAAGGCAGTCCTCTACCTCCCAGGTGGCATTGCGCTGGCCCTGTTCCCGATGGTGGCCGCGAATGAGCACTGCACACAGTCACGCGTAAGTCTTCTGCGCCAGGCGCTAACGACGACCTTTTTGGCATGCTGCGCTGCTGCCACCTTCTACTCTTTTTTCGGGAATTTCCTCATTCAGTTGGCTTATGGCAATCGATATCCCCAGGCCGGCGGAATCCTCGCGATGTACGGCTGGGCCATGGTTCCTCTGGCCCTTGTCCTCGTACTCAAAAACTTCTTTATCGCTTCGGCAAATATTTGGGAAGGTTTTTTGGTGGCTAGTGGCGGAGCCATTCTTTTGTTTCTTCTGTGGCATCAGGCCACTTCACCCTCGACGGTTCTCATGCTCGTCGGCACATTGAGTGCTACGGTCTGCACCATCACCTATGGCTTACACACGGTTCACCTAAGAGCCCACAGCACGTGACAAGCCTCTCTCGAAGATTTCGAACCAAAAGTCCTGCCTACTGACTGTTGTGCTGTCATTCCCGAGTACGAGGAGTTCCCGACTTGCTCTTTTACATTGGCTACTTTTACCGCAAGTTCGTCACCAATGCCTTTGAGATCGCGCGCCCACGGTGGGCGGCATACCGACTCCACCTAGCCTACGTCGCCTCAAAGCTCTGGAAGTCCTTTTCTTGGCAGACATTCGCCACTTTCGATGCCATCACTACAACTGAGGCCCATTATTTCATCCGGCCAAAAACATTCGATGCAATTTGCGCGAGTCCTGACTATGAACGCCCTGATATCGAACTCACCAAACAACTCATCTCCACGCAACTGAAGCGGGGCAATACTGTCCTCTACATGGACATCGGTGCCAATATTGGATGCTACGGGATTCGCTTAGCCAACGCCTTCCGCAACACCAGCGGCCTCTCAATTTTGGCCTACGAGCCTTACCCAGGTTCCTATGAGTTGCTACAAAAAAACATCATGGCCAACCAACTGTCTGGCCGGATCAAGGCTCTCAACCTAGCGTTGGGTGACGTTACTGGGAACGCACAGCTTTGGATCAACGAGAAAGACGCCGGGAGCAACTCTCTTCGGCCCGAATCAGCAGCAGCATCAAGTGCTACTGCCCCCGTGACCGTTTCTCGACTTGACGACGATGAAACTGCGTGGGCAGCACGTCGCCAAGCCACGGTTCTTTTTCTAAAGCTTGATTGTGAGGGAACGGAAATTCCTGTCCTGCAGGGTGGGCAACGGTTTCTCTCTCATTCATCACACGTAATGCTTATGGTAGAGGACTGCGTTGACAGGCAAGTGGAAACGTTTCTTGCGCAACACCAGTGGGAACGCTTTGCGAAGCTAACGCCCTACAACAGTTTCTGGCGAAAACGCTCGGCGTCATAACGGCTCGCTAAGGTGAGTTTCTCTACCTGAACCGGCCTCTGCTTGAGCAGGCTCGATGAGGGCCGATGCGATACGTTGGCTGGGGCTGATACCAACAGCAATGGGCTGCCTATTGTACCGCATTGGTTCCTTTAGAAACGCGTCAATAGTCACTGGATCCTTCATACTGAGGACCACGTTTTCCCCCACCCCTTCCTGCCGCTCGGTTTCTTTCCGAAGCACAAGGCACGCCTTACCCAAATAGCAACTCTCTTCCTGATTGCTACCGCCATCGGTCACGATGTACTCTGCCCCTTGCAGCAGATGTGTAAAGTCGATGTAGCCTTGGCGAGGGAGCGGCACAATTCTTGGATTGTTCTGAAGCCGATCCAAGAGGGCTTCCCGCTTAAAGGCTGCGAGAGCGGGTTGATGGAGAATGGTCACGCAGGGAAGGTGGTCTGCTGCCGCTTCTATACGTTCAACAATGAGCCGGAGAAATTTGGCATCAAATAGATTTTCCTGGCGGTGACAGACAAATAGGAAGTACTGCTTCGGAAGCCGAGCCTTGAGTTCGACAGAGATTGGCATGGCCAATGCCATCTGCATGGCATCGACAAGTGTGTTCTCCTGCGTATCGATGATGTGGCGTATCCGTGTCGCACGAAGATTGTTCATAGCCCATTCCCCAGGGCAAAAAGCCCATGTTGCGAGTTTTGACACACCCACCCGGCAAAACTCCTCTGGGAACGGACGGAGCAGATTAAAACTCCGCAGCCCGGCCTCGACATGAACAATCTCCGCCCCAGCAAGCCAGCCCGCAACCGCCCCAATCAGGGTGCTCATGGTATCCCCGTGCACAATCAATCGAGGGCGCCGAACGCGGTACCGCCGAAAAATTCGCCAGAGGGCGACTGGGGCGCAGAGCGCACAGGCAACGGCCCAAAAACCAAAGGCCCCTGTTGTTGGACGAGGCGGGCGCTGCCGCACCCAGTCAGCAATTCCCGACGGAAACACAAGGGGGAAGATATCGCTTTGTGTCAGGTCATTTTGACCGGTGGCGACGCCAACGACACGCACTCCGTAATCGCGCAACGCAATGATGACAGGCCCTAACTTAATTAATTCGGCAATCGTTCCAATACAGACGAAGACGGTCATAATAGGTTAGATAAAAGAAGCGGGCAGAATGCTGTTGCATCGCAGCGGCAGAGCGCACATCGCCTGACAACAATCCGGGCATTGACATGGTAGCACGTCCCACGATCGCACTCATTGTTCCCACCTATAATATGGCGGATTATCTTGAACCACTGTGGGCATCCTTCAAGGCTGCCGGCCTCTTGGAAACGCTCACGGAAATTATTTTTGTCGACGATGGATCGACGGATGCGACGCCCAATCAACTCCAACAAATCGCCACAGAGCATGACCGCGTCGTGGTAGTAACGCTGCCCGAAAACAGGGGCCGCTTTTGTGCACGCCAGCAGGGAGCTGTTCGGGCAACAAGCGAACGTCTGCTGTTTATCGATTCCCGAATTACCGTGACCTCCGGATTTGCCGATGCCCTACAGCAGGTCGCACAGACTGCTTCTAATGTTGTCGGTCGCATCGACATTGACACCACGCTCAATCTCTACTGCCTGTACTGGCAACGCACACACGAACTCATCTTCTGGAGGCACTATCAGGACACACAGGTCCCGCTGTTGCTCACGCCGGTGAACTATGACACGTACCTCAAGGGCACCGGCTTGTTTCTCTGCTCACGTCGTCTCTTTCTCGATGCCTGCAGAACGTTTGGCGATGCTCCGCCGCTCAGCGATGACACCGCGCTCATGCGGCTGATGGTCGAACAGGAGCCGCTGGTTGTTCATCCTGCCCTACGGGGCAACTGGGTTCCCCGCGGCACACTCCTCGCATTCCTCGGACGGCTTTGGGAGCGAGGACCGCAGTTTGCGGAATACCATCTGTGGCAGCGTCGGGGTTTCTTTTTTTGGACCGTTGTGCTCGGGCTGCTGATCGTCTTCGGGCTTCTGTGGCTCAGCATCCGAGATCCGCAGTACGGCCTGACGCTTTGGGCAGGCATTCTCGTCCTCATCACTCTGAGCACCACGCTCCTGAGCAAGTCGTTCAGAGAGTTTTTTCTCCTTGCGCCCCTCCATGTCATAGTTGTTTTCACTTGCGGCCTCTCCGTGGTCCGGGGGATTCTCTATCATTGCTGGCCATTCACCCGTTTCCGTGCCAACCGTGGCTCATTCACCAACCAGGCGACCTGATCCATGCACAGCGAACACTCACGCCAAAGTGAAACGGGAGCGGCTCCTCACGTCACCATTCTCATCCCCGCTTACAACGAGGCAGGCAATGTCATATCGCTGCTCCAAGACCTGTCTGCCACGCTGGCCAGCCTGCCGGAGTATGCCTTCACTGTGCTGTTTGTGGATGACGGCAGCACCGACGAGACCGTCACCCTGCTTGAGCAAGCGGCGTGCACTGACCCGCGGATCGGCGTCATCGAACTCTCCCGCAACTTTGGTAAAGAAATGGCACTCACCGCCGGCCTGCAGGCCCTCAAATGCGATGCCGCCATCATCATGGATGCCGATCTCCAGCACCCACCCCACTACATTCCAGAAATGCTCTGTAAGTGGCGGCAGGGCTTTGAGGTCGTCTCGACGCGGCGGGTGAAAATTGACGAACAGCCCCTCGCTCGTCGCCTCGGCTCGCAGCTGTTCTACACACTGCTCAACAGCATTTCTGAGTTTCGGATGGAGCCGGGCACGACCGACTTTCGGCTGCTCGACCGCGTTTCCATCGAGGCTCTGCAGCAATTCACAGAACGCAACCGATTGTTCCGCGGCCTGATCGACTGGATGGGCTTCAAACGAGCAACCATCGACTTCGAAGCCCCCGCCCGCCATGCCGGCACGGCCCGCTACAGTTACTCCCGGCTCTTCCGATTGGCCCTCAACAGTTTCATGGCCTTTTCCCTCATGCCACTCAAACTTGCTGGCTACATCGGGTTGTTCGTGATCGTGGTCTTCGGCGGCCTGCTCGGCTTCATGCTGGGCGACAAGTTTCTGGGCAGCAACGCATTTGGCTTTTCGAACATCGCCTTCGTGATTGTCACCAACGTCATCATGAACGGCATCGTGCTGAGTTGTATCGGCCTGGTCGCCCTCTACATCGGCCACATCCACACCGAAGTGATCGGCCGGCCGCTCTACCTCATTCGGAAGCGGGTGGGACGAGCGATCCACGACGGCAAACCCGAGTATTCGTGAACCGTAGAACTTGTTTACAGGATCATGGCTTCGACGCTACCGGCTGGCCTCAGTCCGCTGCCGGTAATACTTGAGCCCGGGCACGAAGAAGCAGATGCCGCTGACCAGCCCAAACAGGATGTGCTGCACCTGGGGCGCGGCACACATCGCCAATGCGGTCACAAAGAGCGCCGCCGCCTGCAGGTAAAAGACACCCGACAGGATGCCGGCCTTGGCAAAGAACATCATGCCGGCAAAGAGCGCCAGTACCGGGGAGAGCCGCAATACCGACAGGCCGAGCAACTCCTCGACGGAAAACAGCAGCATACTGGCGATCATCGTGCCGCCCCAGATGTGGGCCACCTGCCGCTCGACCGCCGTCACCGGCCCAGCCCGATGCCGCAACACCCAGAAAATCGGCGCCCAGAGCGCCAGGCCACCGGCCCAAAGTACGACGTACGGCCAGCGGTTTTCAACTCCCTGCCAGGCCAGCACGTCAGTGATGACCGAAAGAATCAGCACCACCACCGAATGCCACATCCAGAGCAGGCCCCAGTTCTCGAGCACCACAGCATGATGGGTCTCCCGAAGCAGCCGGGCTGCCACCTCCAGCACACCACCACCCCGGGCGGCAACCGGATCACCGACGAGGAATGCCCGCAGGTCGGCTGCGAGTGCACCCGCTGAGGCATACCGCAGGTCTTGCGGCTTCTGCAGGGTTTTCAGCGCGATCAATTCCAGATCTCGATCGACCTGCCGGTCAATCGACCGCGGAAGCGGGGGGTCGAGTTCAAGCACCGCCAGCAGGGTGTCCATCGGGTTTGATGCCTGAAACGGAGGCCGGTGCACCAGCACCTGATAGAGCATCGCCCCCATGCTCCAGACGTCACTGGCCGGGCCGACGTCACCGCGGCTGCCCGCCGCCTGCTCTGGCGACATGTAGCAAGGGGTCCCGAGGATCGCCCCCGTGTGCGTCATGGTGGCATCGCCTTCCAGCCGCTTCGCCAGCCCAAAGTCCGAGACATGCGGCTGGCCAGCAGCGTCAATCAGAATGTTCGAGGGCTTGAGATCACGATGCAGCACCCCGCGGGCGTGGGCCGCCTCCACCGCCTCGGCCACAGAGGCCAGCAGCAGGGCTCCCTCGCGGGGCGGCAGCCTGCCTTCCTGCAGCCGCTTGGCCAGCGTCGTCCCCTCGATCAGCCGCATGGAGTAGAAGGGGTGCCCGTCCTGCTCGCCAACTTCAAAGATTGGCACAATGCCGGGATGATCGAGCCGGGCCGCCGCCTCGGCCTCACTACGAAAGCGTGCCAGATCAGCATGGCTGGCAAGCTCCCGCCGCAGCAGCATTTTGACGGCAACCACCCGGCCCAGGCTTCGTTGCACCGCCTTGTACACGATGCCCATGCCGCCACGGCCGATCTCTTCCTGCAGTTCATAGTCACCAAATGCAGCCGGCAGTGGCGTCACCCCCGGCGTAAATGCATGAGCTGCTGGCGGCGGTGCCAGCCCGGCCAGTTCATCGACAAGCACGGGCCCAGCCTGGATGATGGTCGACTCATGAGCGACTGCTTCCGTCACCGATACGGTGGCAAAGAGTTCCCGCAGATGCCCGGCTAAATCGGCATTTTGCCGGCAGAGTTCCTCCAGCCGTTCATGGGCCAATGCAGCTGGACCATCGGTGAGGTCCTCAAGCAAGCCGGCCAGCCGCTCCTCTGCCGCATCAGACAGGGCGGTATCAATGGCTCGGGGTTTATTGAGAATCGGGCTCACAGGTTTTGGGCTACTCGTTGCTGCAGACAGAAATCCCACTTGAAAATGCTAGGCAGCAGCCGGTTCTTGGCGATGGGTCTCCGCATGGTTCAGCCGGCATCCACGCCGTCCAGCAGCACCCGCAGCCGCCGCATCGCCCGCAGATACCGCATGCCAGCCGCCGGCTTTGACAGCCCGAGCACCTCGGCCGCCTCGGCGGTCGTCAGATGCTCAAAATGCCGCAGCAGCACAATCTGCCGGTCATCTTCCTCAAGCTGATCAACCGCCGCGGCGAACCGTCGCTCCAGCTCTCGCCAGGTGGCCACCGCCGCCGGCGTCAGTTCGCGGTCGGCCAGGCCGCTCGCCACGTCAGCGTGCGAGTGCTCGGCACCCGCAGGAGCCTCCAGCGGCACTTCTCGATCAAGACTTCGCGAGGCGGCCACCCGGTGCCGGCGGTGGGCATCGATCACGCGATCGCGGGCCATGTGCCGCAGCCACAGTTGAAACGGCATCGTCGGGTTGGCGAGATAGTCGCCCAAGCGGCGGTTGGCCTCAATCAGGACATCCTGCACGATGTCGCTGGCATCAACCCGCCGCTGCACCACGCGGTCCAGCCGCTGGTCGATCATCCGCCGGATCGCGGTGCGGTGCCGCTCGAGCAGCCCATTGACTGCAGCAGTGTCCCCCCGCCTGGCCTGATCGAGCAGGATGAGCGTCTGCGGAGGTGGATCAGTCGATGCCGCGGCATCGTGGGGGCTGGTCATGGAACGTCCAGGGAGAGCCGGGAGATATTCTCAATCGTACCAATGTGTCGCCAGCATCGCTGAGTCTGGTCCGGAAAAAACACTTGTACAGATCGTGCCGGTGTTGGCGGCCCCAGGCGGCCTGGCGGGGCTTCTCGATCCCACTGGGTTTTTGACCACCCCCCAGGTGTGTTCCATAATTGCCAGCGGTCGTGGGATGGGCCGCTGTCTGCCGCTTCAGGTGCGGCCCTCAACGAACGGATTGCCCGTGCGACCAGCAGCCCCCTCGACTGCCCTGCCGATCAGCCTGCCGCGGCCCTCGCGGTGGCTGCCGATGCGATGCCTGCCGGGCGTCATCGCTGGGTTGCTGGCACTTCTCGTCAGCGGTGTCTCGGCTGCCCCGCCGGTTGTCCCGGTCACCGCCGCTGACATCGCGATTGACGACCTCGCGGTCCGCTCCACCAAGCTTGAGTCCGCTGGCCGCTGGGCCGAACTAGTAAGCCTCTGTGAGCCGGCTGCCCGCAAAGGAATGCTCTCGCCAGACCTGTTTGAGCGGTATGACCTCGCCAAGATTCACTGCGACCTCGCCCGCCGCACAGGAGAGACCGCCTATCAGCACGAACTGGCCCGTCTCTCTGAAGATGATGCCCGGCAGCTTTATGCGGCCTGCCTCAACCGCATCGCCTCGCACCATGTCACCCAGCCCGACTTCCGCCGACTGGTCGGTCGCGGTTGCCTAGCCCTCGATGTGGCTGTGACCGACCCTGACTTTCAGCAGCAGCACGCCCGCCAGGCAACCCCGGAACGGGTTGACCTGTTTCGTGAACACCTCGACCGGATCATGACCGGCCGCAGCGTCAGCAGCGTGGCGGAAGCAGAAACCATTGCCGTCTGGATTGCCCGGGTCGCCCACTCTGCCGTCGGTGTCCCCCCGGCGGTCACGCTGCTGGAGATGACCGCGGCCGCCGTCGGTGGCCTCGATGAATACTCGGCCTTCCTCACCACCGGCCAACTCAATGACCTCTACGCCCAGATCGAAGGCAACTTTGTCGGCCTGGGCGTGGAACTGAAGAGTGCCGATGACGGTCTGCTGGTCGTGCACGTTATCCCAGGCAGCCCGGCGGAACGCGCTGGCCTGCTGGCGGGCGATCACCTGGTGGGCATCGCTGGTCGCCCAATCGGCGGCATGCCTGTCGATGCGGCAGCCCAACTGCTGCAGGGCCCCGAGGGCTCCTTGGTGACCCTGGCTGTCCTCCGTAACGCTGGACCCGCCCGGGCGATGACCGTCCGCCGCGAGCATGTTGAGGTACCCAGCATCGAAGACGTCCGGTTCCTTGATCAGGTGGCCGGGGTAGGCTACCTGCGGATCTCGTCGTTCCAGAAGACCACGGCTGCTGATCTCGACGCAGCCCTGCGGCGACTTGACTCTGCTGGCATGCGGTCGTTGGTGATTGACCTGCGGGGCAACCCCGGCGGCCTGCTTTCCGCCGCGGTCGATGTGGCTGACCTATTCATCGAGCGAGGGCTGGTGGTCGCCACCCGGGGCCGCAGCCCCGAAGAGGACTTCAACTACACCGCCCAACAGGCCGGCACTTGGCAGCTGCCCCTCACCCTGATCATCGACGGCGACTCAGCCAGTTCAAGCGAGATCTTTGCCGGAGCCATCCGTGACCACCAGCGCGGCCGCATCGTCGGAGTCCGCAGTTACGGAAAGGGGTCAATCCAGGGCATCTTCCCACTCGAGGTGGCCGGCGTCGGCATCCGCCTAACAACCGCCAGTTTCTATTCGCCCACCGGACGGCCCTACAGCCGGGTGGGAGTCGAGCCCGACCTGCTCGTGCAGCGAACTGCCCGTCCCACAACAACCGGCCAACTGGCCAGCAGTGACGCCCCCCTGGCAACCGCCCTCGACGTCGCCCGTCGGGCAACTGGCGGGTCTGTCACCCGGTCCGTCTCCCGCCGGATTGTCCCCCGGTAGGCACCGCTGGAACAACGGCCACCAGCCCGGCTGCAGCAACTCGGCTGCCGCCTACCCTCCGGCTGGCTTTTCGAGCGTCGAGGGGGAGAGGATAATAGCCAGCAGTCAGTTCCGGATGCACTCGGCAGTTGACGTCGTCACCTCACCTTCCCGGGATTCACCCCCATGACCCGCGTCCGTAGCAGCGTCGTCTCGGCCCTCACCGGTTACAAGCCCCGCGGGTCCGCCTGGAACCTCCGCGAGACACCCACGAGCAGCCTGTTCGGCGTCAACGTTTTCAATGATGCCGTCATGCAGGAACGGCTACCCAAGAGCATCTATCAGGCCATTCAGGCAACGATCAAACAGGGCAAGCCGATCGATCCGGTCATCTCCGATGCGGTCGCCCTGGCGATGAAGGACTGGGCGATTGAGAAGGGGGCCACCCACTACGCGCATGTCTTCTATCCACTCACCGGCCTCACCGCTGAAAAGCATGACAGTTTCCTCTCGCCAACCGGAGGTGGTGGTGCCGTCGCCGAGTTTTCCGGTCGGGAACTGATCCAGGGCGAGCCCGATGCCTCAAGCTTTCCCTCCGGCGGCTTAAGGGCCACCTTTGAAGCCCGCGGCTACACCGCCTGGGATCCCACCAGCCCCGCCTACGTGCTGGAAAACCCCAACGGTACCACGCTCTGCATTCCGACCGCTTTTTGTTCCTGGACAGGCGAGGCGCTCGACAAGAAAACCCCGCTGCTGCGCAGCATGCAGGCACTCGACCGCCAAGCCCGGCGGATTCTTGCCTTGTTCGGTCATACCGACGTCGGACCGGTCACCGCGTCAGGCGGCCCCGAGCAAGAATATTTCCTGATCGATCGCAACTTCTACTATGCCCGGCCCGACCTGATGCTCACCGGCCGCACCCTGTTCGGAGCCAAGCCACCGAAGGGTCAGGAGTTTGAAGATCAATACTTCGGGGCGATTCCTGAGCGGGTGCTAGCCTGCATGCTCGAGGTGGAACGGGAACTCTACAAACTCGGTGTGCCGGTCAAGACCCGCCACAACGAGGTGGCCCCCAGCCAGTATGAAATCGCTCCAGTTTACGAGAACGCCAACATCGCCCATGACCACCAGCAGCTGATCATGCAGATGCTCAGCCGCGTGGCTCCCCGGTATGGCATGGCCTGCCTGCTCCATGAAAAGCCCTTCGGTGGCATCAACGGATCCGGCAAGCACGTCAACTGGTCGATTGGCTGTCGGCTGGGCAACCTGTTGGAACCGGGCGAGACCCCTCATGACAACATGCAGTTCCTCGTCTTCTGCATGGCGGTGCTCCGAGCAGTCCACCTGCACGGCGACCTGCTGCGGGCAGTCATCGCCTCCAGCGGGAACGATCACCGGCTCGGGGCCAATGAGGCCCCTCCGGCGATCATCTCGGTGTTCCTCGGTGAACAACTCACTGATATCTTCGAACAGATCGAACAGGGTAGCATCACCGGCAGCAAGTCGACCGGCACTCTGACGATCGGTGTCGATACGCTACCTCCGTTGCCCAAGCATGCCGGCGACCGCAACCGGACGAGCCCCTTCGCCTTCACGGGAAACAAGTTCGAGTTCCGTGCAGTCGGGGCCAGCCAGTCGATTGCCGGCCCGCTGGTCACGCTCAACACCATTGTGGCGGAAAGCCTCGACTTCTTCGCCACCGAACTCGACGCCGCCACTGGGGGTGACGCCTCCCGGCTCGCTGCCGCCGTGGAGCAACTCCTCCATCGGGAGATCGCTGGCCATAAGGCTGTGATCTTCAACGGCAACGGCTACTCGACTGAGTGGCAGGAAGAGGCCACCCGCCGCGGTCTGCCCAACCTGCGCTCGACCCCGGAGGCGCTGGCAGTCCTCATCGATCCAGAGAACATCCGGCTGTTCGAAACCTACGGCGTGCTTTCACGCCGCGAGGTCGAAAGCCGGCACGAGATTTACATGGAGCGGTACTACAAAGACATCAGCACCGAAGCCAACACCGCCCTCGAGATTGCCCGCACGATGATCCTGCCGGCGGGCTACCGCTATCAGGGTGAACTGGTCGACACCGCCAGCAAACTCGCCAGCCTTGGCCAGTCAGCCCACCTCGGTACGCTGGACAAGTTGACCGCCCTGGTCAACGAGTGTGAACAGCGGATCGACAGCCTGCAGGCGGCGGTGGATCAACCTGGCGAAGGAGATGTCACCGCCGGGGCAACACACGCCCACGCTGGGATCATCCCCGCCCTCAACGAGCTGCGACAGACTACCGACGCCATGGAGATGCTCCTGCCTGATGACCTCTGGCCCCTGCCCACCTACGCGGAGATGCTGTTCATCAAGTGACCGACACACGCCCCCCCGTTTCGACCGCTGACCTTGCCGCCAGCCTCGCCAACGAGGCCGTCACGGCTGGCCTCGACCTGCCTGCCTCGGCCCTGCCCCGGCTGGCTGCCTACGCCAGCAGCCTCTGGGCATGGAACGAGCGGCTCAACCTGACCCGACACACCGACCCCCGTCGGTTCGTGCATCGCGACGTCACCGACGCCGTCGCCCTGTGCCCCCACCTGGCTGCCGGTGAGCGGATTCTTGATGTCGGCACCGGAGGCGGCGTGCCCGGGGTGCTGCTGGCTATTCTCCGGAGCGACCTCAGGGTCGAGCTTGCCGACAGCGTTGCCAAGCGGGCCCGCGCGGTGGCAGCGATCACCGAAGCGATCGACCTGCCGCTGACCGTCTACGACGGGCCGGCCCAGCAGGTCGTGGCCGATGCCGCCGAGGCTGGCCAGCCGTATGACACTCTGGTCGCCCGCGCTGTTGCGCCGCTGGTGAAACTACTGGGCTGGTTTGAGCCGCTGGCCGATGACTTTGGCCGAATGCTGCTGATCAAAGGTCCCCGCTGGGAGGCCGAGAAGGCCGAAGCCCGGCACCGTGGCCTGCTCAAACGGGTCGCCGCCCGCCGGGTCGCCGCCTGGCCGATTCCCGGCAGTGACACCGAAAGCGTGCTCTTGGAGGTTCGCCGCCGGTGAGTCGCCGATGGGTTGTGGCAAGGGCCGGCGCTGCCAACACATCGCTGACGTTGAAAGTCAGCCCACCAGGATCACGAAGAGTTCCTTCGGGCCATGGGCCCCAAGCACCAGAATCCGCTCAATGTCACCGGTTCGACTGGGACCAGTGATGAACGACAGCAGGCTCGGCAGGCTGCCGTCATACCGCTGCCGTACCTGATGCAGCGCATCACCCAGCGTCGCCACCACGGCCCCAACCGGGGCAATGACGATGTGCACCGGCGGCAGGATTGACAAGCCGCGACCACCACCGGTGGCACTGGAGACAAGAATCGTTCCCGTCTGGGAGACCAGCGATTCACAGGCCGTGATGCCAGCATCACAGGTTTCCAGTTGTCGCTTCTCAAACCCGGGGTCATCAACGGCGGGGGCCTCGCAGCCGCAGGCAATCACTCCGGCTGCCACCACTGGGTCGATTTGCGGATGGCGATGCCAGGCCACCCGCTGCCAGTTTCGCTGCCGCACCAACTCACCAACGACCGCAGCAGCCGCCTCGACATCAGCCACCCGCTCGACACTGGCTCGCAGTTTTTCAAGATTGGCCGTCAAGATGGCCAGCCGCTCTTCGAGCGTCTCGCCTCCGTCAGGCAGCCAGGGTCGGGCAGCCGCTTCGGGCAGCACCGTAAGGGACGGCAGGCCGTTGCCGGCTGCCGGTGCTGTCGCTGGTTGACCCACCATCTCGCCGGCCAGATCGGTCTGCAGATGGGGCAGGGGGGCGGCCACCTGCAGGGCCTCCCGCACCCGGGAAAGAATGGTCTCGCGGGCGGTGGCATTCCGCTGAGCTTCAGTCACTGATTCCGGCATGGGGGTTCCTGGTAGCTAGATGCAGGGCTTAACGAGAACGATGTTTCCAGGCAGCCCGGAAACTCTGCCCGGGGGGCGGTGGAAGATCGCGGGTGTCGAGCCACTGCTTCAGCAAGGGCGGCCGCAGCCGTTTAGCCAGGCCGAGCGTGTGACGGAACAGCCACCCCCCCCCGGCAAATAGCCAGGGGCGGCGGGCCACCTGAACGAAGACCTTGTGGCCGAGTTTTTCGAGCCGACTCGGCGCCGTGCGGGCAGCGTTACGACGGTTGTGCAGCAGATGGTGATGAATGTCGATCCGCACCGGACAGGCATCGGTGCAGGCCCCGCAGAGCGAACTGGCCCCCGAGAGGTGATTCCAGTCGGCCAGGCCCCGCAAATGGGGCGTGATCACACTGCCAATCGGCCCCTGATAGGTGGTGCCGTACGTGAAGCCACCGACATTCTTGAAGATCGGGCAGACATTCAGGCAGGCCCCGCAGCGGATGCAGTGGAGGGCGTCCCGCTGCTCCGGATCGGCCAGCAGGGCCGTCCGGGAGTTGTCGAGGAGCACCAGGTGCATCTCCTCTGGCCCGTCTGCTTCACCATCCCGACGAGGACCCGCGTACAGCGTGTTGTAACAGGTGAGCGGCTGCCCAGCGCCGGCCGTGGCTAGCATCGGCAGCAGGACCGCCAGATCATCCAGATTGGCAACTACCTTCTCAATGCCCGAAAGGGCGATGTGCACCCGGGGCAGGGCGGCGGTCAGCCGAGCGTTGCCCTCGTTCTCGGTGATTGAGATCTGTCCAGTCTCGGCGACCAAAAAGTTGGCCCCCGTGATGCCAACATCAGCGTCCACGTAGAGCTGCCGCATGTAGCGGCGGGCAATCATCGTCAGTTCTTCGGGGCTGTCAGTCGGCTCGCTGCCGAGGTGCTCCTTGAACAGGTCGCTGATCTCATCCCGACGGACATGCATGCAGGGAAAAACAAAGTGGTACGGAGGTTCGCCTCGGAGTTGCTGGATGAACTCACCGAGGTCACTCTCCACCACGCCAAAGCCTTCACCCTCCAGCAGGGCATTGAGGTGAATCTCCTCACTCGTCATGCACTTGCTTTTGACGATCGCCTTGGCCTTGGCCTCGCGGACAAGCCGCAGAATGATATCCCGCGCCTCGTTCGCATCCCGGGCCCAGTGCACCTGGCCGCCGCCGGCCTCGAAGTTGGCGACAAAGCGGGGCAGCAGTTCATCGAGCCGGTTGACGGCCGACCATTTGGCCAAGCTGGCAGCGTCGCGGGCATGCTCCCAGTCGCGGAACCGGGCCTTCTGGGCATCCCGGTTGACGTAGTACCCGCCCAGGGCCTTGCGAACAAAAAGCCGGTGGCCCAGGTCGCGAACGTGAGTTGCCGCATCGCTCAAAAACCGCTTTTTGGCGGTGCGGGGAGAGGCTGCTGCAGCGGCCGCTGGCGACGTGGATTCCGGAGGAGAGGTGAGCGTTGCCATACCCCTATCATAGCCGCAAGCGGGTCAATTTCAGGAGCGATCCCACAGCCGCATGCTGGCAGCCAGCCGTCATCGGCCCTGCGGATTCCCGGCCGCCTTGGATTTGGCCCTGTTTTCACGGTAGAACTACTATTGAGTTCTCGAGGTGCTGGCTTCTTCACGAAAGTCAGTCGTGAAGCCGTCCCGAGACACCCCGGAAGCCCCCGATGGAACACCTGCTCGCACCAGCCGCACTCGACCGCCTGTTCTGGCTGGGCGGTGCCTGGCTTGTTCTCTGCGTGGCCTGGACGGCAGCCTGCCTCTGGGTTGCCGAAGATGCTGAAGACATCCTCGGCAAGGCGATGCCCTGGCACCTGGGTTTCGTGGTGGCCGGAAGCGTGTTCCTTTTCATCAGTTTCATGTGGGGCATCGCCACGACCCCGCTCTTCTGGCTGGTCTTTCTCGCTGGCCTGATCCTTTACACCATCACCCGCGATAGAAAGGCTCCCTCGCAGGAACGCATTTTCAGCGTTCACTTCCTACGGAAGAGTCTTCTGGCCATCGCTGACAAACTCGGCGTGGGCGAGAGCGTCAAAAAGGTAATGAACAAGTCCCCTGGGGAACTCCTCAGCAGCAAGACAGAAAGCACCGTCGTTCTTCTCAAGAAGGACGGCACCCCCATCGAGGGCCAGACCGGCAGCCTCGATCGGGCCGCCTCGAAGGCGGTTCAGAAGGTTCGAGATCTGTTTCAGCAGGCGATTGCCGCAGGGGCGACTGACGTTCACTTTGAACCGAAGAGTGGCGAAGAGGTTGCGGTCCGCTGCCGCGTCGACGGTGTCATGCAAAACATGACGGTTCTCTGGGCTGCAGAGGGCCGGTCGTCGGTCTCAGCCCTCAAGGTACTGGCTGACATGGATATCGCGGAACGGCGGCGGCCACAGGACGGTACGTTTGCGGTGCTCTTCAAGGGCCGGAAGTTCGATGTTCGGGCCGCCTCAGGGCCAACCAACTTCGGCGAGAAAATGGCCCTGCGACTGCTCGACTCTGACGGCAACATCGTCAAGCAGGGTCTCGAGGGGATCGGCATGAGCCAGTCGGTTACCAAGCAGATGCAGCAGATCATCCACCAGCCGCACGGCATGCTGATCGTCTGCGGCCCGACCGGCTCGGGGAAGACCACCACACTCTATACCGCTCTGGGCGAAATTGATGTCTTTTCCCGGAACATCGTCACGATTGAAGACCCGATTGAGTACCGGCTCGAAAACATCTCGCAGACAGCCGTGAACGTGGCGGCCGACCTGACCTTTGCGAAGATCCTCCGTTCGACGCTGCGACAAGACCCCGACGTCATCCTCGTCGGTGAAGTTCGCGACAAGGAGACCGCCGAGATCGCCATGCAGGCAGCCCTGACCGGCCACTTCGTCTTTACCACCCTGCATGCCAACGACTCGGCTACGACCGTAACGCGACTCCTGGACATCGGCATCGACTCCACGCTGATCCAATCGGCGGTGTCGGCGGTCCTGGCCCAACGATTGGTGCGGGTACTCTGTAAGCGGTGCAAGGAGGCCTTCACCCCGCCGCTGGAATTTCTGCAAAAACTTGGTGTCCCCGCTGGCCAACAACTGACACTCTACAAAGAGACGGGCTGCCCGAAATGCATGGAAACCGGCTACAAGGGTCGGACTGGCATTCATGAACTCTTGGTGTTCAACAACGAGATCCGTGACCTGCTCGTTGGCCGCCCCTCGATTCAGGAGATCCGCGCCACCGGCCGCAAAGCCGGCATGAAAACCCTCAAACAGTCCGGCCTCCAAAAGACGGTCGCGGGGATCACCAGCCTCAACGAAGTAATGCGGGTTGCGAAGTAGCGAGCCTTCTCAGGAAACCAGCTGATGACCATGCCTGTAGCCGGGCTGATGCAAACCCTCGGCGACCTCCTCATCCTAGCCATCGTGCTCGGCACGGCTGCGTATGGCGCCTCCAGCGGCCTGTTCATTGCCACCCTCATCGGCATGCAGTCGCTGACCGCCGTCATGATAGCCCTCGGCTTTTTGCAGCCGTGCGCCGCATTGCTGATCTCGCTCGACATGCCACCGGTCTACGCAGTGCCTGTGGCCTTCGGCCTGCTCGCCCTCGGCACCGCGGTGATCCTGCGGCTGCTGATTGGCCGCTATGTTCCGGCCGACGCGGTCTCGTTTGAGCCACTTGTCGACAAGGTGGGCGGAGGCCTGCTCGGTGGCATCGCCGGGCTCATCGCCGCTGGCGGCGTGCTGCTCGCCCTGTCGATTCTGCCGCTGCCGTCCACGCTGCGGCTTGCGCCTGGCGCCTTGCGGTTTGATCCGGGCAGCGGCCTGCTGCGAACCTTTGCGCGAGTCGCTGTTCCCGAGAAGACGCAGCAGAAGATTCTGCTTGAGGGTGATCTAAGGGGCGAGGATGGAAACGGTTGGGCGGTGGTGACTGTCGATGAGGAAACTGGGAAACCCAACTATCCTCCTGATGGGCGGATTCCGCCAGAACCGCCCGCCGATGGGTCAGAACCAGCCCCATTCGACCCACCACCACCCGGCATCTGGAGTGAGCCCTTCGCGGATCGCAACGGCAACGGGACTCGCGATGAGTCGGAAGCCTTTCTCGACTATGTCCCCGACGGCACCTTCACCAAGGCCGCCCTCAAGCAGCCGAGGCTGCCACCCGACCACACCTACGTTGGCCAAAGCGAGGCATTCTTCGTGGGCCTCCGCGAACGCTACCTGAACAACCAGTGGGAACGCTGGACGCTCACGCCTGTCACCTGGGACGACCTTTACCCAGAGGACCTGAGCAGTGAAGCCGACACCGACTCAACCGCCGGTGATGACACGCCAGAAGAACCTGAGCGACGACGGCGACGGCTCGACTTTGAGTAATACCGGTTCGGCGTGAGGCTGCCGGCCGCAGCGAGTTCCACCGCAATCAGGCCGGTGCGGCCTCGACGGTTCCGGCCAGCACTTCTGCCAAATGCACCGTCCGCAGAGGTTCACCGGCTCCGCTGCGGCAGCCCTGCTTGGAAAGCCAGCCGTCAAGTTGCAGCTGGCAGCTTGGGTCACTGGACACGATGTAGTCGCATTCCGTCCGGGTCAGGGAGGTGCCCTTCACCTCGGCCATGGCCGTCGAAATCATCGGAAACTTCACGCTGAACAGGCCGCCGAAGCCACAGCAGCTTTCCGCCTCATCACACTCAATCAGTTCGAGATCCTGGACCGCCTGGAGCAGCTGCCGCGGCTCATCCCGAATACCGAGTTCCCGCAGGCCGTGGCAGCCATCATGGTAGGTGACCCGGTGCGGAAACCGGGCCCCGACGTCGGTAACGCCGAGTTTCTTGACGAGGAACTCGCCAAACTCAAAGGTCTTGGCCGCCAGATCGAGCGCCGCCGTCTCATGCGGGGTGCCCTCAAGCAGTTGCGGATAGAAAACCCGCATCATGGCCACGCAGGACCCGCTCGGGCCGACCACCGCTTCTGCATCGGCGAAGATCTCGACCGCCCGGGCTGCCACGGCCCGGGCTTCATCCCAGTAGCCCGCGTTGAAACTCGGCTGGCCGCAGCAGGTCTGGGCATCCCGAAACGCACAAGTGTGTCCCAGCCGCTCAAGGACGGTTGCCACCGCCAACCCCACTCGGGGAGCCATCTGGTCAACAAAGCAGGGAATGAAAAGGTCGACGTTCATACGCTCCAGTGTAGCCAGCGTCGGCGGGCAACCCAGCCGATTCTCCGGTCAACCCAATGACCGAAAGCGATCAAGCCTTCCGTGCGATCGCCCGGACCATCGCCGCCCCCATGTCGGCCGGGCTTTCCGCAATCTCAATGCCGGCATCCCGGAGCGCTTCCAGCTTGGCCTCGGCTGTTCCTTTGCCGCCCGAGATAATTGCACCAGCGTGGCCCATCCGCTTCCCGGGCGGAGCCGTCCGACCAGCAATGAATGCCGCCACCGGCTTGGTGACATGCTCCTTGACGAACGCCGCCGCCTCCTCTTCGGCCGACCCGCCAATCTCACCCATCATCAGAATCGAGTGCGTATCCGGGTCTTCCTCAAAGAGTTTGAGGATATCGATGAAGCTGGAGCCGACCAGCGGATCACCGCCGAGGCCGACGCAGGAGCTCTGCCCATGCCCCAGTTGGGTCAACTGCCAGACCGCCTCATATGTCAGCGTCCCCGAGCGACTCATCACCCCGACGTGTCCAGGGGTATGAATGTAGCCTGGCATGATCCCGATCTTGCACTCACCCGGCGTGATCACCCCGGGGCAGTTGGGCCCAACCAGCCGGCTGCCTGAGGCCTCCACCACCGGCATCACCCGCGCCATATCGAGCACCGGGATGCCCTCGGTGATGGCGATCACCAGTTCGATACCGGCCGCCACGGCCTCGAGAATGGCGTCGCCCGCAAAGGGAGGCGGCACGAAAATCATCGTAGCGTTGGCGCCGGTGGCATCGCGGGCTTCGGCAACGGTGTTGAAGACAGGAAGATCAGCGATCGTCTCCCCGCCCTTCCCCGGCGTCACGCCACCGACCATGCGGGTGCCGTACTCCAGGCAGCCCCGGGTATGAAACTCACCGACCTTGCCGGTGATGCCCTGACAGAGAACGCGGGTGTCGCGGTTGACGAGAATACTCATGGAAAAACCCGATGGCGGAAGCCGGCGTGCGGCAAAAGGAGAAACGAAACAAGGTCAAGCCTTGACTGCGGCAACAATTTTCTGGGCCGCGTCGGTGAGGCCATCAGCGGTGATAATCGACGTGTCACTGGAGGCGAGAATCTTCTTGCCCTCCTCGACTTCAGTGCCCTCCAGGCGGACCACGAGTGGCACCGTGAAACCGACTGTTTTGGAGGCTTCAACCAAAGCAGTCGCAATCGTGGTGCATCGCATGATGCCCCCAAAGATGTTGACCAGAATACCTTTGACATTGGCATCAGAAAGGATGATCCGAAATGCCTCGGTCACCTGTTCGACATTCGCCCCGCCCCCAACATCGAGGAAGTTGGCCGGCTCTCCGCCGTGGTACTTGATCAGATCCATGGTGCTCATCGCCAGCCCCGCCCCGTTGACGAGGCAACCGATTTCACCACTGAGTTTGACGTAGGAGAGCCCCGCCGCCGCCGCCCGGATTTCCGCAGGCTCTTCCTCGGCCTCATCCCGCAGGGCCGCAATGTCCTTGTGGCGAAACAGGGCGTTGTCATCGAAGGTCATCTTGGCATCGAGGGCAACCAGTGTACCTTCCTGCGTGAGCACCAGCGGATTGATTTCGAGCAAGGACGCATCGAGCGCAACGAAGGCCTTGCAGAGGGCCCGGAAGAATTGCTCAGCATACCGCCAGCTCTTCGTTGGCAGTTCAAGTTTGGAGGCCAGCAGCCGGGCCTGATAGGCCCCTAGGCCGCGATCGGGATCAAAGGGCTCGGAGAGAATCAGCTCAGGCGTCTTGGCTGCCACCTCCTCGATGTCCATCCCACCGGCCGTGCTCGCGATGAGTACCGGCGAGCCGGCGGCCCGGTCGACCAGAATGGCGCAGTAGAGTTCGCGGTCGATGGCACAGCCGCTCTCGACGAACACCTGCCGGACGGTCTGCCCCTCCGGACCGGTCTGGATCGTCACCAGCGTCTTGTCGAGCAGGCCCGCAGCAATCCGAGCGGCGTCCTCGGCCGACTTGGCAAGTTCCACACCCCGCTGCTCCGACCCGACCACCTGGCCCTTGCCACGGCCACCGGCATGGATCTGAGCCTTGACCGCACAGACTGGCGTCCCCAGCGCGGTGTAGGCCGCGGCAGCCTCCTCGGGTGTCCGAGCGACTTTCCCGTCAAGCACCGGTACGCCGGCGGCCCGGAGCAGGTCCTTGGCCTGATATTCATGGATTTTCATGGCGGCACTTCCTGACAACAACTGGAACGACGCCCACCGCACCCCTTCAATGGGGCCGTGGACCGGTCTATCTCCCTACTATGGCAGGAACAAACCGGCCTTCCAACCGCCGCCAACGAACCGCTGTCCTGAGGGCACTTTGCCGCAGCCCAGCCGCCCGCCACACCATGGATCTGGCACCACAACAACGCGCCCGCTGCGGTCACCTTAGCCACCGGTCAGCCCCGACAATTCAGCCAGACTGAGCGAAAAAAACCGACCTGGTTTCCCGGGACCTCGCTGGTTGCCCGGGCACCCAGGGTGGGGTGTTCCGGAAAGATCTCTTTCCTTCGACGAACAAAACAAGGAAAAGCCTCTCCAGCCGGACCGACCTGCGAAGGCATCCACCCCCCACTTGCTCGTCATGCCACTTACCCTCCACCGCCCTGACCGTGAGGAGCAGCACCACAGCGAGGTAGCGATTCTCGGGGCAGGCTTTGCGGGCATCTGTATGGCGATCCGCCTGCGGCAGCAGGGGCACTGTGATGTGGTCCTGTATGAAAGGGCAACGTCACTCGGTGGCACCTGGCGGGACAACACCTACCCCGGCTGTGGCTGCGACGTGCCATCGCACCTCTACAGCCTGTCGTTTGCCCGCAACCCCGACTGGTCCCGGACCTACGCCCCCCAGCATGAGATCCTGGCCTATATCAAGGACGTCGCCACCCGGTATCGGCTTGAAGAGGCAACCCGGTTCAGCACTGAGATTGTCGACCTTCGCTGGCAGGCAGCAGCCGGCCGCTGGGAACTGACTGCTGCAGATGGCCGCCAGTTCACCGCGGGCGTGGTAATCTCGGCAATGGGTGGCCTGCACATTCCCTCAACGCCAGACCTGCCTGGCCGGGACACGTTCCGTGGGGTGGCCTTCCATTCAGCCCGCTGGCAACACGACATCGACCTCACCGGCAAACGGGTGGCAGTCATCGGCACCGGCGCCAGTGCCATCCAGATCGTGCCGGAGATTGCCCCACAGGTTGCACAGCTCACGGTCTTCCAGCGTACGCCAGCCTGGATTCTCCCCCGCAACGATCGCCTGACCACGCCCTTCAGCCGCTGGGCGATGCGGTACGTTCCGGGCCTACAGTCGCTCCGGCGACTGAGCCAATATTGGGCAGCCGAGCCGATCGCGGTTGGCTTCTCACTCAAACCGAAGGCACTGGGGAGTAGCCAGAAACGGGCGGACCGATTCATGCGAAGCCAGATCAATGATCCAGCGATTCAGGCTCAGCTCGTGCCCCCTTACTCCATCGGCTGCAAGCGGGTGCTGCTCTCTGACACCTTCTATCCAACGCTGAATCGAGCCAACGTCGACCTAGTCACCCGATCGATTGCCGGACTTACCCCGGATGGCCTCGTCACCGAGAACGGAAACCACTGGCCGGCCGATGTGCTGATCTACGCCACGGGCTTCAAGCCCTTCAACCCAACCCATCAAGTCCGGATTGCAGGCCGAGACGGTCGGGTGCTGGCGGACGACTGGGCGAGCGGGCCCGAAGCCTTCAAGGGTGTTGCAGTTGCGGGCTACCCCAACTTTTTCATGCTGATGGGCCCCAACTCTGGGCTGGGCCACTCGTCGATCCTGCTGATGATCGAGGCCCAGGTCGGGTACATCAGCCGGTGCCTGCGGTGGCTGAAACGGTCCCGCTGGCGGGGCGGCCCCATGCGAGCCATTGAGGTCCGACCGGAAAGCCAGCGGTCATACAATGCGTGGCTGCAGCAACGGTTCACGGGAACGGTCTGGAACCGTGAGCCTGACGGGAACCTCGGCAGCTGTTCCAGTTGGTACCAGACTGCCAGCGGTAGGAACTTCACCCTCTGGCCAAGTTTTGCGACGGCCTATCTCTGGACGATGCGACAGCCTGACCCCAGCTGCTTCTTCGACGCTAATCACCAGGCCTCCACCCCGGAACAGCCACCGGCTGGTGGCGCCCACCGGCAGGCGGCCTGACATCGGCAGAAAAACTCGTCTTTGCAGCCGGCTGCCCCAGCCGAGAAGATTCTTGGACGCCCCCAACGGCCGAGTCCATGAATCATTCCCATACACCACCACACCCTCTAGCATCTGCCCGTGGACCGCTGCCCCAGATTGTCATCGATCTGGAAAAACTGCGGCACATCAACTGCGGGCTCGGGCGATTTTCGCTCTATCTCAGCCAGGCATTACTGGGTCTGGCCGAGGGCCGCTTCGACCCAGTTTTCTTTCTGCCCCGACAGGCTGAGCAACTCTTTGCCAGGGCAGCCAGCAGGTGTCATGGCACCATCCGGGTACGGCCCTGGCGGAAGGAGGGCTTCCAACGGTGGCTGCGACCGGTGGGGCGACATCTACCCGGCATTTGCCGGCCCGCGTTGTGGCATGTCACCAACCAGATGTCCCGCTATCTGCCACTCGATGACCGGGTGCCGGTGGTCCTCACCATTCACGACCTGAACTTTCTCTACAGCGGAACCGCCGCCCAGGACGGACGCCACAGGCGTCGGAAACTGGCCGACATCCAGCGGCGGATCGATCGGGCGGTGGCGATCGTCACCGACTCTCGATACGTCGCAGATGATCTTGCCGCCCACGTCGAACTCGCCGAGACTCCTGTCTATGTTGTGCCGCTCGGCCTCGCCCCGCCACCGGCTGCCTCACCGGAACGGCCGGCATGGCTGCCTGCCGGCCCCTTTGGCTTCTCAGTCGGTAATTTCCTGCCGCACAAAAATTTTCAGACCCTGCTCGGCCTGGCCGAACAGCGACCCAACCTGCGGCTGGTGATTGCCGGAAAACAGGCGACCCCGTACGGCGAGCAGGTCGCCCAGGCCATTCAACACCGCGGCCTTACCGATCGGGTCTTACTGCCCGGCATCGTCTCCGATGCTGATCGCCAGTGGCTCTACGAACACTGCGACATCTTCCTGTTTCCATCAATCACAGAAGGCTTTGGCTTTCCCGTGCTTGAGGCGATGCAGTGCGGCAAGCCGGTGGTGATGTCACGACGCACCAGCCTGCCGGAAATCGCCGGCGATGAGGGCTTCTTCTTCGACTCCTATGAACCGGCAGCCATGGCTACTGTGGTCGACACCGCCCGCCAGACATTCGCCGCCGACCCGCAGGCTGCCGACCGTTGCCGCCAGCACGCGGCCCAATTCTCATGGCGGGCCACGGCGGAGGGCTATACCCGCGTCTACGCAGAAGTGCTCGCGGGGCTGTCAGCCGGCTGACAGCGCCACCGCCACCGCGGCTGACGCCCGCTGAACGTGCGTTTTCAGCGGCAAAGTGCTGTTTTGGCCGTCCCGCCACGCTGCTAGTCTCCGCAAGCCTTGGAGCACCGCCCGGGAGATACTCCACACCCCGTGGGCCTGGCAACAACCGGCGGCCTTCGCTCTTCCGTCAACGAACAATCTCTGGAGCAGAGCATGCAGCGTAGAGCACTCATCACTGGCGTCACCGGCCAGGACGGTTCTTATCTTGCCGAAGTTCTGATTGCCAAGGGCTACGAGGTGCACGGCCTGCGGCGGCGGTCCAGCACGTTTGGCACCGAACGGATCGAGCACCTGATCTTTGGTGATGAGCCACAGTTGCATCTCCATTACGGTGATCTCGCTGATGGCAACGGCCTGATGCGACTGCTCCGCGAAGTTGAGCCGCACGAGGTCTACAATCTTGCCGCCCAGAGTCATGTGCGGGTCAGTTTTGACCAGCCAACCTATACCGCTGATGTGACTGCTGTCGGCACCCTTCGGCTCCTTGAGGCGATCCGGGATGTTCAGGACGACACTGGGCGTCAGATTCGCTTCTATCAGGCGTCCAGTTCAGAAATGTTCGGCAAGGTTGTCGAGACCCCACAGAAGGAGACCACGCCGTTCTATCCTCGCAGCCCCTACGGTGTGGCCAAGGTCTACAGCCACTGGATCACGGTCAACTACCGAGAGAGCTACGACCTGCATGCTTCCTGCGGCATCCTCTTCAACCATGAGAGCCCGCGGCGGGGTGAGACGTTTGTCACTCGGAAGATCACCCGGGCTGCCACCCGCATCAAACTCGGCCTGCAGGACAAACTCTATCTGGGCAACCTCGACGCCAAGCGGGACTGGGGCTTTGCCGGAGACTATGTCGAAGCGATGTGGCTGATGCTCCAGCAGGAGACCCCGGACGACTACGTCGTCGCAACGAATGAGCTCTATTCGGTCCGCGACTTCTGCGAGAAGACGTTTGGCCACCTCGGCCTCAACTATGAGGATCATGTCGAAATCGATCCCCGCTACTATCGCCCAGCAGAAGTGGACCTGCTGCTGGGTGACTCAATCAAGGCCTACACACAACTTGGCTGGAAGCCCCGCACGAGTTTTGATGCGCTCGTCGCCATGATGGTTGATCATGACCTGGATTTGGCTCAGCGAGAGCAGGTTCTCAAGACGACAGTTTCGGCATACAGCAAGGCAGCATGACGCCCGGGAAGCTCTCCTGCTTTGGTCTGTTTCCTCCGCACGTCCACTACAGCCTAGGTGTTTGGTTTCTCCATGAAAGTCCTCGTCACCGGCGGTGCCGGCTTCATTGGCAGCCACGTTGTCGACGCCCTCCTGGCCGCTGGCCACGAAGTCGCCGTGGTTGACGACCTCTCCAGTGGCTCCCGAGCCAGCCTGCCCGACGGTGTGCCGCTGCACGAGGTTGATATTCGTGACACCAAAGCCGTGGCAACCGTGTTTGCCACTGAAAAACCCAACGCGGTCTGCCATCAGGCAGCACAGATGTCGGTCAGCCGCTCCGTCCGCGAGCCGCGGTTCGATGCCGAAGTGAACTGCATTGGGCTGATCAATGTCCTTGATGCCGCCGTCGCCGCTGGCTGCAAACGGGTTGTCTTCGCCTCATCCGGAGGTGTGCTCTATGGCGATGTCACCGAGCCAGCCCCGGAAACCATGCCAGCCAATCCGATCAGCCCCTATGGCATCACCAAGTGGATGGGCGAGCAGTATCTGGCATTCTACGCTCGCGAACATGGCCTCACCGCCGTCGCCCTGCGGTACTCCAACGTCTACGGACCCCGGCAAAATCCCCATGGTGAGGCTGGCGTCGTGGCCATCTTCTCAAAGAAACTGCTTGCCGGTGAGCCGGCGAGTATCAACGGTGACGGCCGCTATGTGCGGGACTATGTCTATGGGCCCGATGTCGCCGCTGCCAATCTGGTGGCCCTCACCCTCGGCCCTGACTCGCTGCCAGCCGGTGAACTGATCAGTCTCAATATCGGGACCGGGGTCGGCACCGACGTCAATCAACTCGAAAGCCTGCTGCGGCAAACCATGGAAGATCTCCTTGCGGCAGCCGGTCGACAGGCACCGCTGCCGCCTGCCACCCACGGCCCTGCCCGAGCAGGTGACCTCCGGTCCAACCTGCTTGCCGCGGACCGGGCCGCCACTGTTCTCGGCTGGCGACCAACGGCCGACCTCCGGACGGGCCTAGAGGCAACCGCCCGCTGGTTTTTCGAGCAGGCCTAGCCGTCCCCAGACCGGGGGTGTCCGCTTCTGTGCACGCCCAGGCAAGCCGCAGAATCAGCATTCCGACAACCAGTCTGCTGCTGCTACTGTCCCAACATGAAGCCGCCGGCCGCCCATCGTCGAACCGCCCTGATCTGTGGCGTCACGGGTCAGGACGGGTGCTACTTGGCAGCGCACCTGCTCGCCCATGGCTACCGCGTGATCGGCACCAGCCGGCAGCCTGATCCGCAGCGGCTCGCGGGGCTCCGCCGACTCGGTATTGCCGAGCAGGTTCATCTGACCCCACTCGACCTCGCCGACCAATCTGCCATCGCGGCCATGCTGACGCGGTATGAGCCGCAGTTGGTCTTCCACTTGGCAGCCCAGTCCTCCGTGGCCCGCTCTCTGGAACGGCCCGCTGAGACCTTCGAGAGCATCGCCACGGCAACACGCCACCTGCTCGAGGCTGTCCGTACCACCGCCAGTCCACCCCGGCTATTCGTTGCTGGCAGTAGTGAGATGTTTGGGACCGGCCGCACCGAGGCGGTCACCCCCTCGTCCCGACTCGCCCCCCAAAACCCCTATGGCATGGCCAAGGCAACAGCCTTTGAAATCGTGCGGGAGTACCGACAGCGGCATGGGCTCTTCGCCTGCACCGGCATCCTCTTCAACCACGAAAGCCCCCTCCGGCCACAACCCTATGTCACCCAGAAAATTGCCCACGGTGTCTGCCGCATCGCGGCGGGCCAGCAGCAGAAACTTCACCTGGGTGACCTCTCGATCGAACGGGACTGGGGCTGGGCTCCTGAATATGTCGTCGCCATGGAACGCATGCTCAGCCAGGACACGCCAGACGACTTCCTGATCGCCACCGGTCAGTCACAGCGACTGGAGACATTCGTGGCGGAAGCCTTCCGCAGCGTCAGCCTCGACTGGCGGCAGCATGTTGTTCGTGACGAACGATTCGTGCGGCCCCACGATGGGGGCCATCCCGTGGCAGCGTTGGAAAAAACGGCTTCCACACTCGGCTGGAATGCCACGGTTTTCATGCCGGAGGTCGCCCGCCGGCTCGTCGCGACCCAGCAGGCACAGCTGGCGGCAGGCCGTCAGCGGGCCGCCTGACTGGTCCCGGTCTGGATGATGACACTCGGTGACACAGCACCATCTGCCGGTGGGCACGGCTCCCCCAGCCCATCCACTGCGGCACAGCAGATCGTCTGCATCAGCGTACCCGAACGCAGATAAAGCGGCAGCCCGTGCTGCCGACCGATAATGCGATGGGCGTTGAGCATGCTGAAGTCGACCTCGGCAGGCATCCAGCGACGAGGCATGCCGACATAGCCCAACGCAGCGGCTTTCAGCCGTGGGTCGAGCAGGTGGTAGAACCGCAAGGCGTCGTCACGGGTGTTGATGATCAGGCTGACGCTCTCAACACCCGCAAGCATGTCGCGATACGGCCCACGGGGCGCAAAGGCATCGCAGCGGACGGCTGGCGCGACGAACACCAGGCGGGTGCTGCCCGGTCGCGTTCGCCAGGGAGCCCCGAGATGACCCGCGGACTCGGCCCGAGCCAAATCCTCCAACGCTTCCAACGTGATCAGAGCCCCGAAGCTGTACCCGATGATGGCCACCGGTCGTTCCGGCGGCACCTGACCGAGCAGCCAGGCCAGATACCGTCCTTCGGTGTAGCAGCGGCGATATTTCGCCCGGCCATCCTTGAGGAGGCAGCCGTCCTGCTGGCTGGGCCAGGAATAGATCAGCGTCCGGACGGGCTCGTCACGTCCGCATACCTGTCGACAGCGGCGGGCCAAGGCCAACCCCTGCTGCTTGGCCGAAGCCGAGTCATAGCGGTTGCCGTGAAGAAAGATCACGAGCGGACCCGTCCCAGCCAAGAGTGACTCCAGATCAGCCGACATCCAACAGCGTTCATCACCGGCATACCGCTGCACAGTCGGCGCAGCGGTGTCGGGCATCTGACAGATCCCAGGAAGCCGCCGCGTGCTGAGCACCCAGGCATCTGGTAAGTCGCAGGGTGGGGGCGGACAGTCACCGGCTGTGCACGCAGTCGCAGCAGCCATCACGGCCAGCCCGCTCACCAGCACCAGCACAACGCTGGCGAGCCGTCCGCGGTGCAGCCTTGGCTGACTCATGCCCGACCGGCCACTGACTGGTTGGAAGCCCTCGCTCAACACTGGATCGCTACTCACACCGTTGCCACGGGAATACTCGCCGCACTGCTCAGCGGGGGAGGCTGCGGCCTCGGCAAACTTTGCCGGCGTCGCCACAACCCTAGCACGCCGTTTTTGTCAGTGCTGAAAATTTGTGCCGTCACGGCGCGAAACCGTGGGGTAGGGTTGCCTACTGGCCGTTTCCCCGACGTCCACAAGGAGTCCCCATGAAACGCACGCTCTGTCTGCTCATCGCCCTCAGTTGCCTGGCCACCCTGCCCGGCTGCAGCAGTTGCTTCGGCAATGGCTGCCGGCGGTCCTCTTTTATGGAGTTTCGCAACACAGGCCGGGGGATCTACCACCGCGAGTGTGGCACGCCGTGCAGCCCCTGCAATGCCGCCCCCTGCGGCTGTGAGCCCTGTGGCAACGCGGCTCCTTGCTGCGAAGGCGTGATGAAGGAAGGCACTGTGGTTCGTCCCAGCGCAACAATGAGTGAACCGGGTACGTTTTCCTGATCGCCCAGTGTCCTGTTCCCGAACGGAATCGCCCCACACCCGACCCGAACAACCTCTTCCGGCTCCCCTTGATGATGCGCCGCTCTTGCCGGCCACGCATCGGGCCTTGCGACACACTGGGTGTTCGCTCCCGATTCGAGCGGCTCGTCATCGAGGGGAGCCGGCTGCTTTTTTACCGGCCCCGGCAGGTATACTGCCGGCATGTTTGACAATCTCTCCAACTCGCTCTCCGCGGCCATCAATACCCTGCGTGGCCGGGGCAAACTGACCGAAGCAAACATGCGGGACGGCCTGGACGCCGTTCGCACCGCGCTGCTGGAAGCCGATGTCGCCTACGACGTCGTCAACGAGTTCCTCGATCGTGTGGCCGCCGATGCCGTTGGCGCGAAGGTGCTCGACGCCATCGACCCAGCTCAACAACTCGTCGGCGTCGTCCACCGCGAACTGATCAACCTGATGGGGCCGGTGGACCACACCATTCCATTCCGGTCGGGCGAGGTCACCATCCTGATGCTCTGCGGCCTGCAGGGCTCCGGGAAAACGACCACCTGCGGCAAACTGGCCCGCCGCATCAAGGAGCAGGGCCGCGGTGTGCTGCTGGTAGCGGCCGACTTGCAGCGGCCGGCTGCCATCGAGCAGTTGGCCGTGCTCGGCGGCCAGATCGGCGTTCCGGTCCATACCCCCGATGGCCAATCTGACCCGGTGGCAGTCTGCAAGGCCGGCGTTGCCCAGGCGAAAGAGGCTGGCGCCTCGGTCGTCATCCTCGACACCGCCGGACGCCTCTCGATTGATGAAGAATTGATGGCGGAGCTGTCACGCATCGATCGCACTGTCTCTCCCGACCAGGTCTTCCTTGTTGTCGATGCGATGACGGGTCAGGATGCCGTCCTCAGTGCCAAGGCCTTCAATGAGGCTCTCGAGATCGACGGCGTGATCATGACAAAACTCGACGGCGACGCCCGGGGCGGGGCGGCGCTATCGGTCAAGAGTGTCACCGGTGTGCCGATCAAGTTCATGGGCACCGGGGAAGGTGTCGAGGCGATCGAGGAGTTCCATCCTGATCGCCTGGCCGGCCGAATCCTCGGCATGGGCGATGTCGTCAGTCTGGTCGAAGAAGCCCAACGCAAGTTCGACCAGGATGAGATGCAGCGGCAAGAGGAGCGGCTCAAGGCGGGTGAGTTCACGCTGGAAGACTTCAAGAAGATGATGCTCCAGACCCGGCGGCTCGGTCCGCTGGGCAAGGTCATCGGCATGATCCCCGGCATGGGAGGCATGCAGGAGATGCTCGCCGGGGCCGACCTGGAAAAGGACGTCAATCGACTCTTCGGCATCATCGACTCGATGACCCCGGACGAACGGCGGAACCCCTCAAAGTTCATCGACCAGTCCCGCCGGCGGCGGATTGCGGCCGGGGCTGGCGTGCAGCCCCAGGAGGTCAACGATCTGGTCAAGCAGTTTGACGGGATGGCCTCCATGATGAAGGGCATGGCAGGCCTCGGCATGCGGGACCGGATGCGGGAGGTGCAGAAACTCCAGAGTGCCATGGCCGACCCGTCCGGCCGGATCGGCCGACCCAAGGGCGACACGGGCAAACGGCTGACCGCCGAACAACGTCGAAAACTCAAAAAACAGCGAGAAAAAGAGGCCCGTCGCCGCAAGCGAGAGGCCCGCGGCTAGCCTGGCGGCAGGCGACCGCCGCGAGGGCACCCCTGGCCAAACACACCCACTTTCCGTTTTTCAGAGGACGGGGGGCTTGGGTTTGCCGCGTTGTGATGTACCTTAGAAGGCTCGGCGGATCGCGGGAGACCTCCTGCGGTTCGCCCGTGTTGCTGGCTGTGCCAGTGATGGCCTGTCCGCCAAGGTGGGTGGGCTGTGAGGCAGCCGTATGATTCCGGGCCGGACAGGCATGGCCCGAATGTCCAGACTTTTTGGAGAGCTGAAACCGTGGCAGTGGTGATTCGGATGAAGCGGATGGGACGCACCCATCGCCCCTTCTACAGGATCTGTGCAGCCGACCGGCGGAACCCCCGCGACGGTCGCGTCATTGAGGAACTGGGGACCTACGACCCCAGCGTCTCCGACACCAACGCCCGCTGCACGCTCAATGCGTCACGGGTCGATTACTGGCTCGGTGTCGGTGCCCAGCCAAGTGACAAGGTGCGGGTCCTGATCAAAAAGTTTGGCAGCAACGGCACCCATCTCAAAGAGATGGAAGAGGCGCGGGCCCGTCTGTCACTGCCGCGGGTGATCCCCGACGCTGGTGAACCTGTCTTCGTGCCGGCTGCACCAGTAGAGCCCGCCGCTGAGGCTGAGGCACCTGCCGACGCGTCCGCGGAGAGCACAACTGAGGCGACCGCTGAAGCTCCAGCAGAAGCCGCCCCTGTCGCTGAGGCAGCCAGCGAACCTGCTGCCGCTGAGGCCGAACCAGCCGCTGCTGAGCAGCCTGCCGCTGACCCAGAACCTGCTGACGCGGACAAAGCCGAGTAGTCACCACCCGAGTGAGGCCCATGCGGATCGACCCATGCGGATCGACGTTGTCACGCTGTTCCCCGAGATGTTCCGGGGCTTCCTGGACGGAAGCCTGTTGGGTGCTGCGCAGGCGGCTGGCCTCCTCGACATCCGGCTGACGAACATCCGCGACTTCGCCACCGGGGTGCACCGGCAGGTTGACGACCGTCCCTACGGGGGCGGACCGGGCATGCTGCTGATGCCAGGACCGGTAGTTGAGTGCGTTGAGTCGGTGCTGGCTGACGCTGCTGCTGGAACAGCCCCCCACGTCGCCATGCTGACCCCGGCCGGTCGACCGCTGACCCAGCAGGTTGCTGAAGAACTCGCCGGCCGCGATCGGCTGATCCTGCTCTGTGGCCGCTATGAAGGCTTTGACCAGCGGGTCGCCGACACCCTCCTGCCCGACCAGATTTCGATCGGTGACTATGTCCTTTCCGGCGGCGAAGTTGCTGCCATGGTGGTCATCGACGCCGTAGCGCGACTCATCCCAGGTGTGCTCGGTGATGAGCAAAGTGCCGCCGATGATTCCTTCTCAGGCACCGAAAGGCTGATCGAAGGCCCGCAGTACACCCGCCCCCGGGAATTCCGCGGCCTGAAGGTTCCTGATGTCTTGCTTTCGGGCGACCATAGCCGGATCGCCGCCTGGCGTCGAGAACAGGCCCTCGACGCCACCCACCGCCGCACAACCTTGTCAGCCCACTTCTCCGGCGCACACACTCCTGCCGGTTGAACCTTACGACCCCCATCCCCCACCCCCACATCACTCACGCGTCCAGGAGCACCACCCATGAGCCAGCAGATTCTTGCCCACGTCGAGGCGGCCAGCCTCAACCCCAATATCGATCACTTCGAGATCGGTGACACCGTCGACGTGCACAACCGCATCCTTGAGGGCAACAAGGAACGAATTCAGATTTTCAATGGCGTCGTCATCGCTCGGAGCGGATCAGGCAGCCGGGAGACCTTCACGGTCCGACGAATCGTGGCAGGGGAGGGCGTCGAGCGGAAGTTCCCGCTGCACTCTCCCAAAATCGCCAAGATCGTGGTCAAGCGTTCGGGTGTCACTCGACGAGCCAAGCTTTATTACCTGCGGGATCGGGTTGGCAAGGCAGTGCGTCTCCGTGAACGTCGCACCGATGCTGCCGCAAAGGCCACCAGCTAAGTCTCTGCGGCCCTCCAACGGACTGCCTCACGCGTGTCACAGCGGGATGAACTCGGTCGCCGCAGCGAAGACACCGCTGCCCGGTATCTGAAGCGGCAAGGCTACCGGATCATCGCCCGCCGCGAGCGGATCCTGCGGGGTGACATCGACATCATTGCCCTCGACGGCCGGACCGTCGTCTTCGTCGAGGTGCGGTCACGGTCGAACACAAGTCACGGTCATCCGGTGGAGACCATCGACCAGCGGAAGCAACGGCGACTTGTCGATCTGGCCAATGCCTACATCCGGCGACATCGGCTGGAAGACTGTTCCGTGCGGATCGATGTGGTGACCGTCACGTTCGACCAGCCACCACCCACCCGTGGCTGGCAACTCTGGCCCCAGCGGCCCGAGCCGCTGGTTGAACACTTCCAGAACGCCTTCGACAGTCCCTGGTGATCACTGCTGGGCTGCCGCCAGCAACTCCGCCAATTCTGGTGCCGTTTGGAAGACCCGCACCTGCTCGGCTGGCAACACGCGGGTGAGTTTCTGGAGACCTGCCTCAACCTTCAGCGGTGGCTGGCGACTGGGGACCCGCCGGATCGCGACGGCCGCCACCTGCTGCGGCCGCTGACGGGCAACCGCCGCGTAGACCTCAGGGTCACGCTCCCCGGAATCACCCACCAGGATAAATCGTCGGCGGGGGAAATGATCAAGGATCTGCACGATCGCCGCCCGCTTGGACCGCTTCGACCGAATCCGACCGAGGGGCGTCGAGTCTTTCAGCCGAAACAGTTTCAGGTGCATCGACCCATCGGGTAGCCCCGCCGTTAGGAAAAAATGCCGCAGGGTTGCTGAGAGCTGCCAGGGGCTCGCCGACACGTAATGGAAGGCCAGGCCCTGATCCGACCAGGTGCGATAGAGATCGACCATGTCCGGTATGGCGGTGAACTCCCGCAGGAGCGTATTGGCGAGCAGTTCTCGTCGGTCTGCCACATTGGTGACCTTCACCGTGTCATCGATGTCGGAGATGACCGACAGGCCCTCGCCATCCAGCAGATGCACCTGCCCCTCCGCTGGCTCTCCCAGGCTGAGGTCTTCGGGGTCAGCCACCGCTGCAAAGGCGAGCCTACGGCCGCAGGGTGTGGGGCTGGCGTGCTCAGCCACCACGGCCTCGTCGAGGTCAAAGCTGCCGGTAAAGTGGCCCACTCGATCGGAGATGCCAACCGCTACCGTCTGATCACCAATCCGGATCCGCACGGGCTGCCCCGCAACGCGTTGGAAGAGGAATAACTCGGAGCGGGCCCGAAAAATCGCCGACTCAAGCTGGGCGTCGTCGAGCTTGAGCAGCCGCTTGACGACAGCCCGCGCTACCCGGCGGCGGCGACTCGGGTCAGGCAGCGGGTGGGAGACCATGCCGCTGATGGTGATTCGCCAGCCGCCTGTCGGGTTGATCCTGCGGGCATAGGTCGGGAAAAAAGCGATCATAACGGTGATGCCACCGGGGCTGGATCGAGCAGAAGGCGGGTGCAAACCTTGCAAAGCGATTTCGGAACAGTCTAATACCAGATTGTTCCCCGCCGCGTGGATCGGCCGCTGGCCGGTCGGTGGGGTCATGAGAACCGTGCCGAAAAATCGGGTGGAGGCTGAGTCGATGGGAGTGAAGAAGTCAGGAAAAGGCCGTCGGAAAAAGGGCCAGAAGAAACGCCGGATGCGGGCCAAGATTCGGCATCGCAAGGGCTGAGCATCCTGACGAGAATTCGCCGGCATGCGGTCGGCTGAATTTTTCTCATCTTTTGCTTGCCGCGCTCCTGCCGTGGGGTAGGTTTCAGAGGCTTCCCGGAGACTGCCGGGGGCCGACCCATCCACCAGTGAGGCGGCCCCGTTCGGTCCGCCTGCCCCCAAGGGAGTACGGACCAATGCGGAGGACGTTGTGGAATTGCCGGGCCCTCGTGTGCGTGCCAGTGATGCTGGCCGCCGCCGGGCTCACCGGCTGCAAGAGCCTGTCGGAACGCTACATTGCGTTTGAAGTCTGGAAGTACGAGCGGTGCTTCGGTCACCTGCCCCCCGGATTCACACCCGCCGGCGCTGTTCCCCCAGCCATGGCCGCCCCGGCAACGATGCGGCCCTGCAGCCAGCCCTGCGGGATGACGAATCCCTGCAATGCATGCGGATCAGGCATGCCGATGGTTGGCGGCATGGTGACCAATGAGGTCGGCAGCCCCCAGCCCGTGCGAGCCAGCAAGCCGGTGATCATCTCCGACGAGGTGGTGCTGCCGTAACGAAGGCCCAGCGGTTGGCTGTCGGTGGAAAAAGCCCTCCATAGCCAGTGCCTGCGGAGGCACACTGTATCCACAGTCTGCTAGGCAGGCGTCTCCGCGGCAGACGGGAATTGGCGGGTTTCCACATCCCTGCGCCAGGCGGCTACCGCCTCTCCCAGGGTGCCTTTCAGATCGGCGTACGGCCGCACGAAGCAGGGTACCTTGTCGAGGGTCAGACCGACCAGATCGTGCAACACCAACACCTGGCCATCACAGTCGGGACCGGCGCCAATGCCGATGGTCGGAATCGGCACGGTTGCCGTTATCTCGGCGGCGATGGCGGCAGGAATGCACTCCAGCACGACGCCGCAGGCGCCTGCCTCGGCAGCGGCCAACGCATCGGCCAGCAGCTGGTCTCGATCCCGCTGCACCCGGTAGCCGCCGAGTTGATGCACCGCCTGGGGACGCAGGCCGACATGGCCCATCACCGGGATCCCCGCTGCCACGAGTCCAGCGATAACCTCCCGCTGCCCGGCAGTGCCCTCCAGTTTGATCACCTGGCAGCCGGTCTCCTTGAGCAGCCGGGCAGCCGCTTCAATCGCCGTGCGGACACCGAGGTGCTGGAGGGGAAAGGGCAGGTCCACAATCACCACCGCCCGCTCGACCGCCCGGGCAACGATCTCGCCGTGGTAGACCATCTGGTCAAGGGTCGCTGAAACGGTCGTCGGACGGCCCGCCACCACCATCGCAACGCTGTCACCGACCAACACGCAGTCAACGCCGGCCGCATCTACCAGCCGCCCTGACGTCCAATCGTAGGCGGTGACCATGCTGAGTCGACGCCGCTCCTGCTTGGCGGCGGCAAGGTCACGGATGGTCAAGGGGCGGGGCAGATGGTCTGGCATGGGCGGGCGGCTCAGGGGCCGTCTTCCGAATCGTTCAGAAAGGCTGCGAGGTCATCATCCGAGGACGAGCCTGGCTCGACGGCGTCACCGTCCCCGACCTCCAACTCCGGCAGGTCATCATCTTCCTCAAGGAAGGCACCGGCGGCCTCAAGAAGATCGGCCTCCGGCTCCAGGAACAGTGCGTCACCCGCCGGTGCGGCTGGAGGGACGGCAGCGGTCTCGGCCGTGGGCAGCACCTCTGCTGCGAGTTCTGGATCGTCAGCCGGCTCAAGTTCCATGATCGGCTCAGCCAGCAACTCCTCGGGTTCCGCCTCCAGGAAATCAATGGCCTCAGCTACAGCGGCACCGGCGGTTGGCGGAGCCTGATACTCCACCTTGAACAGAAGCCCGCCCAGCGTCAGCACGTTGCCGGAGGCAACTCGGGCCTTCGCCTTGCTGGGGAGCATTGTTCCCCGCAGCATGGTGCCGTTGGTCGAACCGAGATCCCGGACGTAGACCGTGCCATTTTCCTCAAAGATTTCACAGTGCTTCCGGCTGATCCGAACGTGCGGAATCCGGAAGCTTGCCTGTTCTCCCCGGCCAATCAGTACCGGCAGCGTCACGTCGAACGCCCGCGACTTCTTATCGCGCTTTGCCGACGATTTGAAGACCAGCCGAAGTTTCATGGCGCTGTGATGCGTGCAGACCACCCCGAATACTCCGGCATGACCGGAAGCCCCAGAGCCGTCCTCCTTTCGGGAGGACCGTGAGGATATGCATTCCTACGTGCCACCGGATCACCGCCAGCACAATGCCGATTATTCCTGCTCTGTCCAACTTTTCCAAATGCCCCCCGTCGCCAACGGTCCAAAACGGGTGCAATCCGGCAGGATCGGCGGGTGACCTTGCGACGCCCCCCGGCTGCGCTATACTCACGGGGTTTTCGGGGGTTGCCGGGCTTGCTTTCAGGTCCGCAACCGTCGAAAGTGACCATACGCGGGTGTAGCTCAGTTGGTAGAGCACCACGTTGCCAACGTGGTTGTCGTGGGTTCGAATCCCATCACCCGCTCTGCCCAGGAAATCGACTCCGTCAACCGACCCCACGTAGGGACGCATCGACGGCGTTTTCCAGGGCTCGGATGGCGTTCCTGCGGCCGACTAGGTGCGGTCATGGCCGGCAAGGTCTGCTCCCCTTTTTTTCCAACGCGCTTCCCCTTCCTTCCGCCCTCCTGTAGATCCACCCATGTCAGACGAAGCCGCCGCCGTTGTCGAACCCCAGTCCATTACGCTTGACGTGAATGTCGAAGAAACCTCGACCTGTCAACGGAAGGTGACGGTCTCGATTCCCCGCGAGGAGATCGACCGGTACCACGAGGAGGCCGTCGGTGACCTGATGCCGACCGCCCTGCTGCCTGGTTTCCGTCCTGGCCGCGCCCCCCGCAAACTGGTCGGCAACCGCTTTAAGACCGAACTCAACGACCAGATTCGCTCCAAACTGCTCAACGACGCCCTCAGCCGTGTGACCGAGCAGGAGAAGCTTGCACCGATCAGTGAGCCCGATCTCGATGTGGCCGCCGTGATCTTGCCCGACGAGGGCCCAATGACCTTCGAGTTCACCATCGAGGTGCGGCCCGAATTCGAACTACCAGAGTGGAAGGGGCTGAAGATTGACCGGCCAAGCCGGGACATCTCTGACGAAGACGTCGCTGAGGCGTTGGCCAACCTGCTCCGCGAGCGGGGGCGGCTGGTACCGGCCAAGGGCTCCCCGCAGCCTGGTGACCTGATTGTGGCCAACCTGAAGTTCACCGATGCCGCCGGGGAACTCTTGTCCCACGCCGAAGAGGTCGAGATTGTCGTCCGGCCCAAACTGTCGCTCGCTGATGCGGAACTGGCTGGCTTTGACGCATTGCTCGCCAAGGCCAAGGCTGGCGAGACGGTCACGGCCGAGGTGACTGTCTCCGACGAGGCCGCCGTCGAAGCGATGCGGGGCCAGACGGCGACCATGTCGCTGGAACTCCTCGATCTGAAACGGTTCGAAACCCCGGAACTAACGCCGGCCCTGCTCGGCGAACTGGGCGAATTCGAGTCGGCCGACGCCCTCAACGAGGCGATTCGCAAGCAGTTGGAAAGCCAGCTCAACTGGCACCAGCGGAAGCAGGTCCGGCATCAGGTGTCCTCCTCGCTCACCGCCTCGGCGACCTGGGACCTTCCACCTGACCTGCTACGGCGGCAGAGCCAGCGGGAACTGGAGCGGTCCATTCTGGAACTGCGACGCAGTGGTTTCGACGATGATTCGATTCGCCGCTATGTCAATGACTTGCGGCAGTCGGTCATGGCCAGCACCGCCCGCGCCCTGAAAGAACACTTCATCCTGGAGAAGATCGCTGAGGCCGAAAAAGTAGCCGATACCGCTGGCGATTACGATGGTGAGATCCGGGCAATTGCTGCCCAGTCGGGTGAATCTCCCCGCCGGGTCCGGGCCAGCCTCGAACGCCGTGGCCTCATGGATGTGCTCCGTAACCAAATCATTGAACGGAAGACCGTTGACCTGATCACCTCCCAGGCGACGTTCAACGATGTCCCCTTCGAATTCCCGAAGCCCGACGCTGAAGCGATCGACCATGCGGTCTGCGGGATTGCTGCTGGGGAGGATGAGATTCCGACAACTCCGGTGCCGCATGAAAGCCCGGCCGACTAACCGGCTGGCGTCGTGACCATTCGCCCATCCGCTTGCCTCTCCGAAAGTTGCCCATGCCCGCCTTCGCCCCTGT
>WTHB01000192.1:0-1254 GCA_011523305.1 Planctomycetaceae bacterium
TTGAAACTGTCGATCATGACGAGCAGTTCCATCAGGTGCTCATCGACCGGTGGGCAGGTTGGCTGCACGATGAAGATGTCGCGGCCCCGGACGTCTTCGTCGATTTTGCATGAGATCTCCCCGTCGGGAAATCGGCCGATCGACATCTTCCCCATCGGTAGATTGAGGTAGCGACAGATGTCCTGGCTGAGGGCGGGGTTTGCGAGACCACTGAAAATCTTCAAGTCGTTCATCAAGGCCGCCTTCGGGAAAACCAGGGGGAAGGAGAGCGGGAGCGTCCAGAAAACAACACTGTGACCGCAACAGGCCGCGTATTCAAGCGAGGGCGATGGGAAGCGGACGGCAGGGATGCTGACAGGTGGCCTGAGGAACGCTCAGCCCCGGGAAGCAGACAGGGCGGCATCCACGGCAGCGAGTTGCTCGGGCGTATTGACTGAAAGGGTTTCAGACGGGTGCAGGCAGGCAACAGCATCGACGAGGGCCCCATCGTCCTGTAGCAATTGCGGGCAGTCCGTCAGGTAGTATTCGCCAGCAGCATTATTGGTGTCGAGCCGGTCGAGGGCAGCGAGGAGTTTGTCGGCCGCGAAGATGTAGGTGCTCATGTTGACCTCGCGAATGCCGCGCTCGGTCGCAGTGGCGTCTTTCTCTTCGACGATTCGTTGGAAGCGGCCGGTGTCATCGCGAACGATCCGTCCCAAGCCGGTGGCGTCAGTGGCTATGGCGGTGCCGAGCAGGCAGGCGGCATGGTGCTGGTTGAAGGCCTCTAGAAGGCCCGAGACGCTCTCTGGGTGGAGAAGCGGTGAATCACCGCAGACGATGATGACCGGTCGGCTGGCCGAAAGTGCCTCTCCGGCGATCGCGGCTCGAATGAGATCGGCTGCTGCCCGGACCGCATCACCGGTGCCACGCTGCTCGTGTTGCACGGCGAACTGGACTCCGGGGCGGGAGCCGACGGCCTCCCGGACGAGTTCAGCGCCATGGCCGATCACGACGATCTGGTCAGAACAGCCGGCGGCAGCGAGGGCATCGAGGACCCATTCGAGCAGTGATTTGCCAGCGGCTTGGTGAAGCACTTTGGGGAGGTCACTGCCCATCCGGGTGCCTTTTCCGGCGGCAAGCACAACAGCAAGAGGGGGGATATTCGTCATGGCCGCCAGTATGGGCAAGCCGATCTGAAACTGGCTAGTCCGCACTGACCATCGCTGGCATTGCGGGCGTGAAGCAGCGGGCAGGATGCCCGCGTGACTGCGAAGC
>WTHB01000192.1:1354-9744 GCA_011523305.1 Planctomycetaceae bacterium
TGGCATTGCGGGCGTGAAGCAGCGGGCAGGATGCCCGCGTGACTGCGAAGCGGCCACATCCCCCAGGCCGCAATGGCCAGGACGGCATTGCGGGTGTGAAGTGGAGGCGGCGGGAATCGAACCCGCGTCCCGTAATGTTTCAGTGCAGACTTCTACGTGCGTATTCGGTCAATTTGAATCTCGTCACGGGGCCCCCGGCCGACAGGGTGCCTCCACAACCAGCCCGAAACAAGTTTAACCCCAGCCGTATCAGGCACTGGACAAGGGCGAGTCGGATTTGGCGACCGATTGGGAGGCCCTTCCGACTGGGGCCATCGCTCGGGGCTACTTAATTAAGCAGCCAGAGAAAACTGAGCTTCGGCAATTGAAGCTGTGGTCGACTTTTTCCGTGGCCTGCCGACCAACCACGACACGCAATCTGTACCTCCAGTCATCCGGTCGAAACCAGTACGCCCCCGAAGGGTCAAAACGCTTTGTTACGAATTCAGTGGTGCAAACGGGTGTCCTGTAGCATCGGCTCGGGGCACCGCTCTCCACCATCAAAAGTATACGCAATCAGGCGGTTGCTGGGGGCGGGGAAGAAGATGCCGGCTGGACCGATTCTGCCGTTCAAGGGCCTGGGTGTGCCGCGAAAAACCCGGAACGAACGCGTGAAATCAGCGAGAGTCCGAGAGACAATAGAGTGTGGTTCGCCTCAATCCCAGCTCGCTGCTGGCTCTCGGCGTGGGCAGTAGACACCCGGCTCTCAGTTGACTGTTTTTTTATGAAAGTCATACGCTTAGACCATGTCCGGACTCCTCCGGCCGCTTTCGCCGTTCCCAAAGTCTGTGTGACCATGGCAGCGATCTGGTCTTCTTCTGCTCGTCTGCAGCGGTGCTTCCGGGGTGCTCCGGTCTCACGTTTCCGCTGGCTTCTGCTCGCGGTGGTGGCCTGCGGGCTGGCCCACCCAGTCCAGGCTCAGGACTGGGCACAGAAAATGTTTTCGGTCACCAGCCACAACTTCGGGACGGTTGCGAAGGGGTCAAAGACCGAGTTTCGGTTCGTCTACCGGAATCTCTATGAGGAAGACGTCCATGTGCAGAGCGTCCGCACCAGTTGTGGCTGCACCTCCCCAGCGATCACCAAGAAACTTGTGCACACCCATGAGACGGGTGAAATCGTGGCGACCTTCAATACCCGCACCTTTCAGGGGCAGCACGGGGCGACGTTGACGGTCACTTTTGACCAGCCGTTTTATGCAGAAGTGCAACTGCGGGTGGCCGGAAACATTCGCGGCGACGTCACCTTTGATCCGCCATCGATCAATCTCGGCAATGTCGATCTCGGCAGTGGTGCTGAACAACGGGTTCGGGTGACGCACATCGGAGCATCCCCCTGGCAGATCACCGATGTTCGCAGTGCCAACTCAAACTTTGAGGTGGTGCTGTCTCAGCCGCAGCACACGGGTGCTCAGTCCATCTATGACCTGACGCTTCGCCTCAAGCAGAGTGCTCCCGCCGGCTACATCAATGACCAGCTGATTCTGGTGACGAATGACCCCCGGGCCACTCAGATTCCGATGGACGTGGAAGGCCGGATCGTGGCAGAAGTGACCGTCAGCCCGCAAGTGTTGGCTCTCGGCACGGTGTCGGCGGGAGGAAGCGTCACCAAAAATATCGTGGTGCGGGCAAATCGCCCCTTCTGTGTGACTGGGATTGTCTGCAGCGACGGCTGCCTGAGTTGCCCTGCCAAAGAAACGCCAGCGAAGGTGCACATTTTGCCGGTGACCTTTCAGGCGGGCGATATCGGTGGTTGCATTGAGCGGCAGTTGACGATCACGACCGACCTCGGAGATGGCGCGGTGCCAATGGTAACGGTGCAGGCGACGGTGGATGAGCCACCCACCACGACCAGCGAGACTGAAACGCCGGCAGTTGGGCAGTCGGCTAGTGCTGGCTGACGGATGGGCCCCGGATCAGTCGAGCTGCTCGGCTGGGGGTGGGTAGGGACGTGGTTCTGGTCCACAGTATTCAGAGAGTGGCCGGATCAGCCGATTGTCCCCCATCTGCTCAATGATGTGGGCGGTCCAGCCGCTCAGCCGAGCGACGACGAAGATCGGGGTGAAGACCTGAATCGGTAGCCCCAGGGCGTGGTACACCCGGGCGGCGGGCCAGTCGAGATTTGGCTTCAGCCCCTTCTGTTCAAGCATTTGAGCTTCGACGGTGTCGGCCAACTGCTCTAGGTGGAGGTGAGACTTCGGAATGCCTTCGCTGCGAATCAGCCGGCGGCAGACGTCGGCAAGCAGTCGGGCGCGAACGTCTCCCTGCTTGTAGACCCGGTGACCGAAACCCATCACCACACGGCGGGCCGCAAATCGTTCGGCCAGCCAGGGTTCCACGCGTTCGGGTATACCAATGTCGCCAAGGTGCTCAAGCACCTTCTCGTTCGCGCCGCCGTGCAGTGGCCCCTTGAGTGCACCGATGGCGGCGGTAACGGCAGAGTGCATGTCGGAACCGGTCGAGGTGACCGTCCGGGCGGCGAAGGTCGAGGCATTGAACTCGTGCTCGGCGTAGAGGATGAGCGTCGTGTCGAAGGCCTTGGCGGCAGCCGCTGTGACGGGCTCGTGCCGGAGCCGTTCTAACAGCGCCGCGGCAAGCGGTTTCTCTGGCCACGGGACGGGCTGACGGCTGGTTGTCAGGTCAATCCAGACGGCCAGCAGGGCGGCACCCTGCCCGATCAGACGTTCCGCCAGACGCGTCTGGCGTTCGATTTCTTCGGCGGTGATCGGCTGGTTGGGGCCATCGTCACAGGCGAGTTGGCCGAGCAGGCTGACTCCGGTGCGGAGGACGTCCATCACCGAGGCCCGAGGGGCTGCTGTGGCCAGACGCTCAAGCATGTGAATGGCGGTCTCGGGAAGGTCGCTGGCGGCAGCCTGCAGGCGGGTGGTGAAAGCGGTGAGGTCTGCTGGGTTCGGCAATTCGCCCCGGAGCAGCAGGTAGGCGACCTCTTCAAACGATCCGGTGACAAGGTCGTCGATCGTGTAGCCACGGTAGCGGAGCGTGCCAGCGAGCGAGCAGATGGCGGTGCGGCCTGCGGTGACGCCAGCCAGGCCGCGAGCTGGGGGTGTCGGGTTTGCTGTCATGCCAACCAATCCTTTCAAAGAAATACGTAGGGCGCGTGCGTGGACGCTGGTTCAGGAGTCAGACGGTGCCCGTCGTTGAGTACGCCAGGCCTCGGGGCGAGCTGGGTCGTAGTCGAGCAGGTCATAAAGCTCCTCGCGAGTTTGCATCAGGTCGAGTAGCCCCTCCTGGGTGCCCTCGTCGGCGAGGAGGTCGAGGCCCACCTCAATGGCCTTCATGGCCAGCCGCAACAGGGTCACCGGATAGAGCACGGCAGCAAAGCCGAGGTCGCCAAGTTCGGCGAGTGAAAGCAGCGGGCTTTTGCCGAATTCAGTCATGTTGGCCAGGCCAATGCCGTTCTGGTCACGCAGGGCCTCACCGACGGTGGCAAACTCTTCTTGGCTGGAAAGTGCCTCGGGAAAAACCCAGTCGGCCCCGGCCTCTTGGTAGGCGGTGATCCGGCTGATGCACTCGGCCAGGGAGGTCACACCGCGGACGTCGGTGCGAGCAATGACGATCGTGTCTGGGGAGGTGCGGCCCTGGCAGGCCGCGGCAATTTTGTCAGTCATCGTCTCGACAGGGATGACCGTTTTGCCGGCTAGGTGTCCGCATCGCTTCGCGGCATCTTGGTCTTCAATCTGAATGGCTGCCGCACCCGCCGCTTCCAGCCGCTGAACGCAGGAGGCCACGGCGGCCGGCTCGCCAAAGCCAGTGTCAGCGTCGACGACGACTGGAATCTCGACACTGCTGGCCAAACGAGCGGTTTGGTCGACGAGCTGATCGAGTGTGACTAGGCCGATATCAGGAATGCCGAGTAGGCCTGCCGAAAACGCGGCTCCAGAGAGATAGATCGCTGGGAATCCTTGCTGCTCAATCTGGCGGGCGGCCAATGCAAAGGGGGCACCGACAATGGCCAGCGGTCGATCCTGGATCGCGTCCCGCAGGCTCCGGCCGCTGCGGCCCGGTGTGGGAATGGTGAGTGGTGCGTCCATAAACGTGGCGTTCTCGTGAGAGGAGGTGGTCAGGCTATTATGCCTCTTGCTTGGACGCGACTGTCGCGTCCAGCCGTGGGAAGCGTGGGTGTTTACTGACACCTGCCGAACACATCGGTTATAGGTGGCACAGATGGACGGTGAAAAGCCGCGGAGCAGGTGCTGGGTCACCCGAGGGACGCTGCTGGCTGAATGGCTGCTGATCGTGGTCATCTTTGCTGCCGCCGGGGCTTGGCCCGTGCCCGACGTCAACGAGTCGCATTATCTGGCGAAGGCCCGGCATGCGGTCGATCCGTCGTGGTGCGCAGGGGACTTCTTCCTTGAGTCACAAGAGGCCCACGGCCTCTTCTTCCGTCTGTTGGGGCCGCTGACAGCCGTAGCCTCGTTGCCGCTGGCTGCCTGGATCGGCCGCTGGGTGGGCTGGATCGCCCTTGCACTCGGGTTTCGGCACGCCCTCGCGAGTGTCATTCCGGGGATAGGACGGCGGTTGCTGGCGGCTGCACTGTTTTCGCTCGCCCTGCGATTCACCACGATGGCTGGGGAATGGCTCATTGGCGGCTGTGAGGCGAAAGTCTTCGCCTGGGCTGCCGTACTGGCGGCCTGGGGTGAAATTGCGGCTGGCCGTTGGCGGTGGGCCTGGATCCTTGGGGGGCTCGCCACGGCCTGGCACCCCCTCGTCGGCGGTTGGATGATGTTGATCACCGCCGGCTGCTTTCTGGTTGACCGGCAGGCGCTTCGCGGGGCCGCCCCGTGCCCTGCGATGGGGAACTGTTGGATTCGTTCCGGACTGACGCTAGCCCTCGGGATGGGGCTGGCAGCGGTTGGCCTGTGGCCGGCGCTGCAGCTTGCAGCTGGTGTGCCGCTGGCGGTTCAGCAAGAGGCGGCGCGGATCTATGTTGTCGATCGGCTGCCGCACCATCTCCTCCCGCAGACCTTTCCAGAGGCCTTGGTTTCGCGTCACCTGTTGGCAATTGTCATCTGGTGGGTGCTCGCTGGGCTGCTCCCGGCGTCGGAGAGCCGGCGGCGGATCGCGTGGGTAACGCTGGCAGCCCTGGGCCTATCGCTGGCTGGCTGGATCATCAGTCTGGGCGAGGCATTCGCCCCGGCGACAACTTATGGCCTGCTGCGGTTCTACTGGTTTCGGCTGGCGGATGGGCTGGTCCCGCTGGCTCTGGCGGTGGCGACGACAGCCGTCTGTTGGCCGGATGCTGACTCGCGGAAATCATTCGAAAAACGACCTTGGCAGGCAGTTCTGGCAGTGGCCCTGCTCATTCTCCTGCTGGTTGATCTTGGCAAGCAGGCGCGACACTGGCCACTGCCGGGTCGATCGATCCCACCCCGCAGCGACAAGCGGGTCGCGGCTGATGCCTGGCGGGATGCCTGTGACTGGATCCGCAGGGAAACGCCAACGACTGCCGTGTTCCTCACACCTCGAGGGTCGGGCAGTTTTCACTGGTGGGCCGAACGGGCCGAGGTGGTGTCGTGGAAAAACATCCCCCAGGATCCTGAGGGCATTGTTACGTGGCGGCAGCGTGTGCTCGACTGTTTTTCCTTTGATGGCACGCTCACCAGCATGTCCCGAAGCACCGTGGAGTTCGGTCTGCAACGGCTCAATCAGGTCGCCAACCGCTACGAAGCTGACTTCATCCTCGCCCCGCAGAGCAGTTTGGCTGCGCTGTCTGGAACGCCTCCTGTTGCATACCGCAATGCTGGGTATGTCGTGCTTGCCCTTCCATTGCCGCGAGACGAAGCACAACAGGTTACTGCCAGGTGATGCCGAGCCGTTGGCACTGGATCGCGAGTGCCTTGGCAAAGCCCGGCAGGGGGTATTCAGCCTGGCGATTGATGGCCCAGAAATAGGTTGAGTCGACAAGTTTGGCTGGCAGGCTGCCGGTGCGAGTCGCCTCCGCGACCCGTTCACAGTAGGCGATGTCATCCTGACGGGTGGCTCGAAGTCCGGTGACTAAACGGTCTTTCAGCGAAACCTGCTGGTGGGGAGCGGACGGCTCTTGGCGATTATCTGGAGTCTGGCCTGCGGCGTGGCAGGACGCTGCGACCGCACTGAACAGAACCGTCGCCAGAAACCCGATGCTGCGGCCAGCAAGCCAGGTGGTGCATGCCGGAGGGAGGTGAAACGCCATGGGACTCGCTGGGGTTGGAGGTCTGGTAGCTGCCGTCAGGACAGCGTCTCTGGAAATCGCGCGACCGCGTAGGACTTTTTCCCGGACCGGAGGACGAGCAGCTGGCGGCCAGCCAGGTCGCTTCGGGTGATCCGATAATTGCTGTCCGTGATCCGGGCGTTGTTGATGTAGGCGCCCCCTTGCTCGATGGTGCGGCGGGCCGCAGAACGACTTGGTGAGAGGCTGGTGGCGTTGAGTGCCTCGGTCAGCGGAAGGCCTTCTCCATCAAGTTGCTGGGCTGAGAAGTCATGACTTGGCACGTCGGCGAAAATGTCGGCAAGCATCGCGTCGTCGAGGCTTTCAAGTGTGGCACCGAACAAGACCGCTGTCGCCTGCTGGGCGGCCTGCAGGCCGTCTGGGCCATGGACCAGGCGGGTGAGTTCTTCTGCCAGTCGCCGCTGAGTGGCCCGGCCGCCTGGATTGGCAGCCTGTTCCTCGGCCAGTTCGCGGCAGTCTTTCGACGGGAGTTCGGTTAATCTCAAGACGCAGCGACCGGCATCGTCGTCGTCGAGATTGATCCAGTACTGATAGAACCGGTAGGGGCTGGTTCGGGCCGGATCGAGCCAGATGGCGCCGCTGGCGGTTTTCCCCATCTTGGTTCCGTCGGCTTTCGTCAGCAGCGGGCAGGTGATGCCATGGAGGTCGAGGGACCGGAGCCGGCGGCCCAGTTCGATCCCGGCGGTGATGTTTCCCCACTGGTCACTGCCGCCAATCTGTACGCGGCAGTCGTGACTATCGGCCAGATGAACAAAGTCCCACGCCTGCAGCAGCATGTAACTGAATTCGGTGTAAGAGAGGCCTCCGTCGCGGTCGAGGCGGCTCTTGACGGAATCCTTGGCGAGCATCTGCGAAAGGGGCACGTGCTTGCCGACATCGCGGAGAAACTCGAGGTAGCCGACACCTTGCATCCAGTCGGCATTGTTGACGACGTGGACTGGTTGGCCGGCTGATTCGAGCAGACGGTGAATCTGGGCATCGACCGCCGCAATGTTGGCAGTCAGGGTTTCGGCGGAAAGCAGGTTGCGTTCTTCACTACGGCCGCTTGGATCGCCAATCATGCCAGTGGCACCACCGATCAGGGCAATCGGCTCATGCCCCGCCGCCGCCACCCGCCGCAGCAGCATGATGGCCACGAGGTGCCCCACATGCAGGCTGTCTGCCGTCGGATCAAAGCCGGCGTACACCCTTCGGCCCGGGGTGGACAGCCATGTCTGCAGGGCAGCCGCATCGGTGCTCTGATGAATGAGGCCACGGGCAGTGAAGTCGTCGATCAGGTCGTGCGGCATTCTGGATCAGTGGAAAGACGTGCAAAGAACTGCTGGCTATTACCGCCAGAGGTCATCATTGGCGAATGGATGAGCCGGGCCGGTGAGACCAGGCTTGGGCAGCACCTTGAGCACCTGCTCTGCGAACTTGAGGTCATCCTTGGACGTAATTTTCAAATTCATCGGAGACCCTGGCACGACCGTGACTGGGTGGCCGGTTGCCTCGACCAGTTGCGCCTCATCGGTGGCTGTGCTGCTTGTGTCAGTTGCGAAGGCACGAGCGAGCAACTCGCGGCCAAAGACCTGCGGCGTTTGGGCTTCCCAGAGCCCGGTCCGATCGACGGTCTCGACGATCTGCCGGCCGGCGTCCACCCGTTTGACGGTACCCACGATGGGAGTGGCCAGCATGGCGGCGCCTGTCTCTACTGCTTTCACGAACACCTCGTCGATCCAGGCATTGGCGAGGCAGGGGCGAGCGGCATCGTGCACGGCCACAAAATCGATGTCCTTCTTGAACGCGGCGAGCCCATTACGCACGGAGTCGGCCCGCTGGGTACCACCGGTGGCGAGGGTGACACCCATGAAGGCCAGGTTGGCTCCAAATTTTTCGAGGAAGCCCTCACGGTCTTCCGGGGCGACAACGATGACTACTTGGCGAACGTCGGGTCGGTCTAGAAATTTCTCAGCGGCATGTAGCCAGACCGCTCGGCCTGCGAGCGGCGCGAACGGCTTCTTGTAGTGAGCGTCATCGAAGCGACTGCTTTTTCCGGCAGCGGCGAGTATGACACCGAATTGCGGCGTGGCAGTCACTCAGAACATGCCTCCGCCCATGCCACCACCCATGCCACCCATGCC
>WTHB01000192.1:9844-12689 GCA_011523305.1 Planctomycetaceae bacterium
TGGCAGTCACTCAGAACATGCCTCCGCCCATGCCACCACCCATGCCACCCATGCCGCCCATGCCGCCCATGCCTCCGCCCATGCCACCGCCCATACCACCCATACCGCCGCCCATGCCACCCATACCGCCGCCCATGCCACCCATGCCTCCGCCCATGCTACCCATACCGCCGCCCCTACCGCCGCCCATACCGCCGCCCATACCGCCGCCCATACCGCCGCCCATACCGCCACCAGTGGTGCCGGTACCGCCTCCGCTTGAGTAGTTGAAGGTCGTGACCTGACCGATGCCAGAAAACAATGGCGTGGCAGTGATCCGAACGTATCGACGGTCGGCGGAAACGACCGCCATCGCCTGCAGGTTCGTGCCCTCAGGAAGCGTAGTAATAATCGGCTGGTAGCCGACGGCGTTCCCGCCAGTGAATGGTCGCTGGGTGGGGGCAGCGGTGGTTTGTCTGGGGCGAGTTGCGGCCAGCGATTCAACCGCCGATTGGTCAGTCATGCCAGCAAGCTGCTGAGCCAGGATGGCCCTGCTGATGTCTTCCTGAGTGGCAACGTCCTGGGCTATCTGTGCATCGGAAAGTGACTGCCGCCGCCTGCCGGCAGGAACTTCAATGGTGAACGCTAGGTCGTCGCTCTCGACAGGCAATTGCTTTTTCATGGTTTCTTCGAAGGGGGTGCCTTTGTATAGGGTCAGCTCAGCCGTGATGATGCCGGCAGTGACGTCACCAGTCGAACGCCTCACGAGCACCCGGTAGGTTCCGGGGAAGGCTGCCGTGGCGACATACCGCTCGCGTTTGACCTGCCCAGCCTCGCCAGATTCGCCATTGCGATCAGCCAGCAGCATGCCTCCGGAGGTAGAGCGGGGGCTGGCAACCGAGCAGAGGGTCCCCGGCGGTTCTTCGACGAGAAGGTCAATGTCGGCATCACCGTTCCAGGAGAGCGTGAGATCGACGTCACGGACCAATGCGGCATCCACTACTTTCTGGAAATACTCCGCTTCGGCCGCCTTCCCATCGCTTTCGAGCGAAACAATCGCTGCCTTGGCCAGCCGGGCTGCGCGCGTCGGTACTGCCTGGTCAGCGGCAGGCCACTCATGAGCAAGCACGCCAGCACAGGTCCACTGAAGACCAGGCAAGTCATTAAGGTCTGCGGCGAGCTTGAGGCCGAGGACGTAGGCTTCCCGGCAGTCGGGATCGAGAATGGCCACCTGCCGGCACATCCGGAGTGCCTGCCGTTGGGAGCCAAGTCGAGCGAGATAGCTCGCCAGCGAGAGCAGGTCGACCGGCGTTGTTGCCAAGTCGGCTGCGGAAAGGAGTGCCCGCTCAACATCAGCCTGTGGCCGGCCGGCACCCTCCAACGCGAGTGCGAGTGACTCGTACATCCACGGTTCGGCATGACCGCTAGAGATCGTCGCGGCGAGCAGGTTAGCTGCGGTGTCAAAGCGATCGGCTCTTCCAAGCACGGCGGCCGTGGCTCGAATGCGGGCCAGACGGACGGCCAACTGATCTGCCGAAAGCGGAGAGTCGGCCGGGGTATCGCTGCTGGCCGCCGCTCCGAGGTAGTGCCTAATTTCAGACGCCAAATCGGCTGCAGTAAGCATCGTTTCAGGCAGCGCGAGGTCTTCCAGGGGAACCTCGGTGGTTGCAGTTCCTGCAGACTGTCCGGGGGCAACAGCCGGACCTGCCGCAGTGCGATCCGAGGTGGCGTTTGCTTCGGTGCGGTGTGATGGCTGGCCGGTGGATACCGCCTTGGCGGCATCGGCAATCTGAAACATGCCGCCACCCATCATCCCGCCTCCTCCAGCACCACCGGCTTGGATGCCGCCACCTTGGCCGCTGTTGATGCCACCTGCCCCACCTAGGCCGCCACCGGTCTGAAACGGATTGAGCCCCCCACTGGGATTCACGGGGATCACGAGGTCGGCCACGGGGTAGACCTTGATCGAGAGATAGTTGTCGGCAGCGTACTGCTTATCGGTGATGAGCAGGACCTCATCCTTGATGACGTAGGTCAGCGGTGTCTCGAAAACGTTGGAAAGCAGCCGCCGTAGGGCCGAGCGGGCCGATATGCCACTGTAGGCCCCGCGGATTGCTTCGGGCTCATTGACGTCGAGCCCGAGTTCGCCAGCGAGGACTCGTTCGTCGAGTTTGACGGGGACACCAAGGGTGTCGGACATCGTCGCCTCGAATTCCCGTAGGGAAACGCCGTTGCCAAAGTCGAGACTGACGGTTTCCTGGAGGGCAGCATAAATCTTCGACTCCTGGTCGGAGGTACCACCGAGATCGACCGACTTGTACTTCTCCCGCTGCTCCGAGATTTCCCGCCAGCGGCCTGGGTCTGGGTAGATGATCGGAGGTTCATCCGGAAAGGGAATGGCGGCGATGTCAACCAGATGCATCGAGTCCATGAAGCCGCGTTGCATTTCCCGACGAAACCGGGTGTTTTTGGCGTGATAGTCGAGAATACCAGCAACCAAGGGTGCCTGCTGGGCGACAGTTCGGGCGGTCATCGGCATGCCTTGGCCGGCGTACTGAGTGGGGGCTTCAAGACGCATCGCCTTGCCGATATCCCGCTGGGCTTCGGTGAAACGGCGGGTGGGCTCTTGATAGCCGACCCGGATGCCCTCTTCGACTAACGCATGGTATCGCTTGGCGAGTTGGCTGAACTTGTCTTCTCGCCGCTGGAGTTCTCCGGCAATACGGGCCCGCTCGCGGGCTGCGGCCCGCGTGCGTTCGATGGCAAGATCGCGTTCCAGTTTTTCTTGCGAGCGAACGATTGCTTCCCGAAGGCTGATCTCAATCTGCCGCTCCAGGCGATCCCGCAGGGCCTTATCCAGGTCGGC
>WTHB01000089.1:0-9162 GCA_011523305.1 Planctomycetaceae bacterium
AAGCACACGCGTGCCCCTCATCGTCCGAGCCCACGGCATCGCGCAACCTGACACTGTTTGCGACCGCCCTGTGTCTCTTGTCGACATCTATCCCACTCTTGTTGACCTCTGTGGGCTCACGGGTGAAACGGTGAAGAACGATCGCGGCCATCCGCTCGACGGCCATAGTTTCCGCCGGCTGCTCACCGATCCCTACGACGGCACATGGGATGGTCCGGATGAGACTCTGACTGCGCTTTATAAGTGGCGAACATCCTACAACCCGGCGAAAGAGAGCTACGCCTTACGCAGTACGGACTGGCGATACATTCGCTATGAGAATGGCACGGAAGAACTCTATGACACCAAGGCCGATCCGCTGGAGTGGACCAACCTCGCAAACAACGCTGCATACGCTGAGAAACTACAGGAGTTCCGAACAAAACTTTTGGCCCGACTTCCCGCACCAGGCGTCATCCCTCCACAACCTGGTTGGCAATCACAAGGAAAACCCGCTGGCAAGAAAACAGGAAAGCCAAACGAGAAACCCGAAGCTGACGCTGCTCACTGGAAAAGCCAGTATTTTAAGAAACATCCTGCCGCCGACACGAACAACGATGGAACGCTTAGTTGGCCGGAATTTAAGAAGCACAAGGAGAAAAATGCCGGATAAGGCTGGCTTCTCAAATCACATTGAATCAATAGAAAAGTCGGCTTCCCCGGCGTGCAACCAAACAACGCCTCGCTCACCGAGACAAACTCATGGTCTTTCTTCCCCTTCAGAAGCAAACGCTTTTCTTGACTGCGGCCCTGATATGCGGAGCAGCGAGCATGCCCTCCGCGTTGACGGCACCAGTCGATTTTGGTCGCGAGATCCGGCCGATTCTTGAAGAGAACTGCTGGCACTGCCATGGCCCTGACGAGCAGGAATCAGGACTGCGACTCGACAAGCGGGCTGCGATGCTTGCCGGTGGTGACTACGGCCTGCCGGCCGTGGTGCCCGGGGAACCAGAGAAAAGCTATCTGCTCGAAGTGGTGAACCATGTCGACCCCGACATGGCGATGCCACCCGATGAAGAGATTCTGCCGCAAGCTGACCGCGATCTGCTCAGCCGATGGATTGCCGAAGGAGCTGACTGGCCCGGGCAGATGGAAGACGACGAGCAGGCTCTGAGCAGAGATGTCCCCTGGTCATTCCAGCCCGTCACACGACCTGCTGTTCCACTGACTGCAGAGGACACCGCCCATCCAATTGACGCCTTTCTTACAGAATCACTCCACCAGCACGGGCTTGCATTTTCACCGAAAGTCGATGCTGCAACGCTCATCCGCCGAGCAATGATTGTGCTCACCGGGCTGCCACCGAGTCCGGAGGAAGTCGCTGAGTTCACAGAAGATTCTGCCACAGACGCCGATGCTGCATATGAACAGCTACTCGACCGGCTCTTTGCCTCACCTCACTTCGGCGAGCGCTGGGCACAGCACTGGCTTGATGTCATCCGGTGGGCAGAAACAAACGGTTCGGAAAGCAACATGTACCGGAAGAATGCGTGGATCTACCGCGACTATGTCATCCGGGCCTTCAACGATGACAAACCCTACGACCAGTTTCTATTTGAGCAACTGGCCGGAGATTCCGTCGGGCAAGGTGATGCCACTGGCTACCTGGTCGCCGGCCCTCATGTTCCAGTTGCAACGGTCGGACAAGAGCCATCTGCTCGCAGGCAGGCACGAGCCGACCGGATGGATGAGATTCTTCAGACAATCGGAGCGTCTGCGCTCGGTGTGACCGTTGGTTGTGCTCGCTGCCATAACCACAAATTCGATCCAATTACCATCCGTGACTATTACGCACTCACGGCTGTTTTCGAAGACATTGAGTTCGGCAGCCGGTTCCCGGAACTCAACACCGATCATCCGAACCGTCGGCGTGGGCAGGAGTTGCACCGAGCGATTGCTCGCGAACGATATCAACTTCGTGAAGCTGGCCCCTGGCAGGAAGACTGGGCTGGCTATGCCGAAATCCATTTCCCCAAGACTGTTGCCTCAGCCCTACGAATTACCTTCGAAACTAAATACGTCAACCTCGATGAACTAGAGATTTTTTGCATTGATGACCTCCAGAACAATCTCGCTCATGCGACCAACGGTACAACCGTCCAAACGGAAAGTGGCATGGATGTGCTTCGAAAGGAGGTCCAGAAGGTTCATGATGGTGAATATGGCACTGAGTCTTGGGCCGCTCGGGTCCCCAAGGACGACAACCGTCAACCTTCACTGACTTTTGCTTTCGCGAAACCACAGGCCATTGACCGCATCCGCCTCAGTGGTAATCGGGAAAACTTCCTCGCGACTGACTTTCTCACAGATATCAAGCCATACCATCTGCCAAAGTATCGGGTTGAGACTCAGGATAAGGATGGGACGTGGCATCTGGTCGCAACTTCTTCTCAGGAAGGTGAACTGAACAAAAACTTTTCTTTCCGGAAGCCAGCACTTGCGAGGCTCCAAACACTTATTCGCGAGTTTAATTCCGAGGGGCCGCGACCAAGTTTTGTTGGTCGATTCATTGAGCCGGCCGTGACCCGGGTTTTGCATCGTGGCAGTCCAGAAAACCCCCGTGATAAAGTTGCTCCGGCGGCCCCGAGCATCCTCAACGGTGAACTTCAGCTCAATGGAAAAGCCAGTGGACCAGAACGCCGCCAGGCACTCGCCCGCTGGCTCACCGACCCGAAGAATCCACTGCCGGCCCGGGTGTTTGCAAATCGACTCTGGCATCATGTGTTTGGCCAGGGCATTGTTGCGACAACCGGTGACTTTGGTGCAGCAGGCACCCCTCCAAGCCATCCGGCCTTGCTCGACTGGCTGGCTGCAGAATTCATGGCACCAGCGCATCAGTTGGCCGGAACAGACCAAGCGTCTTGCTGGTCAGTCAAGCATCTGCTGCGGCTCATGGTCACCAGCCTTGCCTTCCGGCAGTCGAGCCACCCAATTCCCATCGGCTTGGAGAAGGATACCGGCAACAGCCTGCTCTGGCGATTCAGCCCACGACGGCTTGAGGCAGAAGTAATCCGCGACTCGATCCTGGTTGCCTCGGGCCTCCTCAACCGCCGTCAGGGCGGGCCCAGTTATCGCATCCACAACGTGAAAAAACGCTACGCCCAGTGGGAAGTAATCAATAATCATGGCCCCGAAACATGGCGACGAATGATCTACCAAGAGCGGATGCGACGCGTTGATGACTGCATGTTCACCGCCTTTGATTTCCCCGACTGCGGGCAGGTCCGGGCCAAGCGTCCCGTCTCAACAACACCGCTGCAGGCCCTCAACCTACTCAACAGCCCATTTGTCATCGATCAGTCTGGCCGAATTGCCGAGCGTGCCCTTGCCGACACCAATGCTGATCTGCTGCAGGCTATTGATCGCTGCTTTGAGCTTTTGCTGACCCGGCCACCAGAAGCGGCGGAACGTGCTGCTGCAGCCTCGGTCACAGATGCCAAAGACCTGCCCTTGTTGTGCCGGGCTATCCTGAACTCAAACGCATTCACCTTCCTTGAGTAAACAGACGCCTAGCGAACCCTTCGTATTTGGGGGACCCGAATCATGCTTCAACCTGAATTCATCTCGCCGCTGGGTCGGCAACTGCTCGACCGCCGAGGGTTTCTCCGAACGGCGGGGCTGTCGGCTGCCAGCCTGGGACTCCTGCAGATGCTCGACGGCGACGGACTGCTCGCAAACACGCCGGCAACTGCCGGCGGCAAGTCGCCAATCCGCCCGCAGATCGATCCCAACAACCCGTACGCACCGCGTCCGCCACACTTCCCCATGCCTGCCAAGCAGGTCCTGGTGATTTACTGCCCGGGTGCAGTCAGCCATGTTGACACCTTCGACTACAAGCCTGAATTAGAAAAGTACCACGGCCAGAAACCACCCGGCATTCCAGCGGTCACTTTCGAAGGACCGACAGGCAATATTGCAAAACCGTTCTGGACGTTTCGGCCACGGGGTGAGACCGGCAAAATGGTCTCTGATCTGCTGCCGCACCTCGCTGAACAGGCTGATGACTTTTGCTTCATCCACTCGCTGACAACTGAAACAAGCGCTCACCCACAGGGTGAGAACTTTTTTAACACCGGGTTCACGATGGAGGGATTCCCGTCATTCGGGGCCTGGGTGACCTACGCCTTAGGCACCGACAATCAAAACCTGCCGGCCTTCGTGGCAATCAACGACCCCCGAGGCCTCGCCCGCAGCGGCAAGAACAATTTTGGTAACGGATTCCTGCCGGCCGCGTTCCAAGGCACTGATTTCAATGCCTCAAATCCACCAAAAAACCTGGCGAGACCGGGCAGCCTCACAGCTGGCGATGACGCCAAAACCCGTGACCTCCTCCAGCGGCTCAACGCCAGTCACCTGGAGAATCACCCGGGTGACTCGGATCTGGCTGGTCGCATAGCCAGCTATGAGCTTGCTGGAAAGATGCAGATGTCGATCCCTGAGGTGATGGACCTTTCAAAAGAATCAACTGCCACGCTAGAAGCCTACGGCGTTGAGGGTGGGAGTGAGTTCCGCGGAGCCTACGCCCGCAACTGCATCCTGGCCCGCCGGCTTCTGGAACGAGGTGTGCGAGTTGTGCAGCTGTTCAACGGAAGTGATCCTTCCGGAGGAAACGGCATTACCAACTGGGACTCCCATAACGACATCTTCAAAACCCACGCCATGCAGGCTGAGATCATGGATCAGCCGACAGCGGCCTTAATTGCCGACCTACGGCAGCGAGGCATGCTGGATGACACGTTGGTTGTCTGGGCCACCGAGTTTGGGCGAATGCCCTTTCTCCAAGCAAATGGCACGGGCAGAGACCATAACCCCGATGCCTTCACTTGTTTCCTCACCGGGGCCGGCGTGAAGCGTGCGTTCAGTTACGGCAGCAGCGACCAGTTCGGCTTCAAGGCCGCCGAAACTCCCACGACCGTCTACGACTTCAATGCAACGATCTTACACCTGATGGGCCTCGATCACGAACGGCTGACGTTCTATCACAATGGGCTTGAACGTCGTCTAACAAACGTCCACGGGCATGTCATTCAAGACCTTCTCGCTTAAAGTCTCAGCATTACAGGCCTGCTGAAACTTCTTTTCCTTTTCTGCTCTCGAAGGACGACTTATGCTGCCAACCACCCGAATACATTTCGTATTGGTGGCTGTCTTTTTTTCTATCTTCGTGCAGCCTCACACAGAAGCAGCCTTGCCGAACATCCTAGTCTTCCTCATGGATGACATGGGCTACGGTGACTGTTCCACCTACAACCCAGCCAGCAAGGTCTCACTGCCAAATATTGAAGGACTTGCTAAACACGGCATGCGGTTCACCCATGCCCACAGCCCATCTGCCGTATGCGCGCCTTCCCGATACAGCCTGATGACCGGCAACTATCCCTGGCGGGGCCGGCTCCCCAATGGCACCTGGCACTTTCACCAGCGATCACAAATCCTTCCCGGCCAGCAGGCCCTTGGGCAGTTGCTTCAAGCAGCCGACTACAACACGGCCTTCGTGGGCAAGGTCCACCTCGGTGGAACGATTCTCAGCAAGGCCACGGGCAAGCCAATCCCCTTCAAATACGACTACCTCGACATTGACTTTTCACAAAGATGGCAAGGAGGCCCAGCTGATCTGGGGTTCGACTTCACCTACTGCCTTCCCCAGGGCATCCAAGGACCTCCTTATCTCGCTTTCCGAAATGGCCTGCTTGCCGGCAACCCAGCCGACCTGACGTTCTGGCAGGCAGGCAAGCACGGCAATTCTGAAATTCCGACCGCTGGTTTTGGGGTCAACAACTGGGATTCATCGTTGACCGGTGAACGCCTCCTCGCTGAATCCCTCACATTTCTTGACCAGCACTTTACCGCAAACCGTGCCGACGACTGCACCACGCCATTCTTTCTGCTGCATTGCACTGAATCATGCCATGTCCCCCATACTCCTCCCATTGCCCTCGCGGGAGAGCCCGTGAAGAATTCGTCCGGGGACGCTCACCTTGACATGCTGCGAGAAGCCGACATTCAACTCGGTCGATTACTTAACCGTATTGAAAAAGCCGGGCAACTTGCCAACACCCTGGTTCTGTTCACTAGTGACAATGGTGGAATCGCTCGGGGCAAACCAGGTAACCACCGTCTGGGCCACAACTCGAACGCTGGCCTCAAGGGAAGCAAAGCAACCATTTGGGAGGGGGGGCACAGAGTTCCGCTGATTGCCCACTGGGGAGACCGGAATGCTACCAACTCAACGATTCCCCCAGGAACAACATCGCCAGCCCTCGTTGGGCTTCAGGATATTTTTGCAACCCTCGCCGACCTCACCGGCCAGCCGGTTTCAGAAACTGCGGCCCTCGACAGTCAGTCTTTTCTCTCGACCCTTCTTGACACACCTGACCAGCAGTGCCGCAGCACCATGCTGGTTCAAGCGAATGACGGCGAAGGATGGGGACAGCGACTTGCCCAGGCTCTTTACCAAGATTCTTGGAAACTCGTGGTGACCAAGGATGGTTCCCCGCAACACCTTTTCAATTTAGCCATGGATTCCCGAGAGGCCCACGATCGTATTGACAGCCCGGATCAGCAACAGCGAGTTGCAAGTATGCTCGCTGAGCACACGCGGATTATGACCAGTGAACGTAGTACGGTGATTCCTCGGCGAATCACCGCTAAGCCGGTCAGTTCGCCCAGCCAGACACCATCAAAAACAGGCATTACATCAGCCGAACTCTTCCGCCCCGTCCAGCGCTACGAAATCGTCGTTACGCCGCACAAACCAGAAACCCGATGTGAACGGGTCGAACAGGGCTGGCGGATTCGGGGTATGTCCCCGCTTACTCTTTCGTGCAAGCCGGTTGGAGACAAACCATGGGACTTGTCTACCTTCAGGCTTATGGGGCTTGATGTCTGCAACCAGCAGCAGGCCGTCACAACCGTCTTGGCAAAGCTCAACAACACGAAGCCTCTTGGCTGGGGTCGGCACTGCGTTGGGCAGGCGATTGCGGTCGCAAAAGAGCCGGCTACCGTCGGCTTTGTCTTCCCAGTAACCGAGCCCGCTTACGACGGGCCCGCCGTCTTCAATGATCAACTTGGAAAGCCAAACGGCCACCGCCATCACTGGCGGCAATTTTTCCCCAGCGACGTGGCCAGCCTGTCGCTTGAATTGATCTCCTCAACTGAAATCATTGACATCATCGTCAATGATCCCTTCACAGCCTGGGAAGTCACCGCAGAACGTGAGCGGGCACTCCATGAGCTTCCCTATCTCGACCGCTTTGGTCAGGTTCGGGCGGTTGATTGGCCCGACAAAATACATTCGGCAGAAGTATTGCAACGGGAACTTGCCGCAGAACTTGCCGGCGCAAGTGAGACCGCCCTGAAATTGGGCACCAGCCGATATGGTGGCTGGAAGGATGGGCCTCACCGAGAGGCAACGGGGCGATTCCGGACCGAAAAGCTTGATGGGCGTTGGTGGCTTGTTGACCCTGAAGGCTACCTCTTCTTTTCAACGGGTGCCTGTATCGCTGGAACTGAGGCATTCACGCCGGCCACAGCGTTCCGCACGAGGCAGCGTTTCTTCGAATGGCTTCCCGAGCAAGGCCATCCTCATCACTGGCTGGGAATCGTCAAACGCGGAGGCGTTGCATTTGCCAATTATCCAGCGATGAATGCTGCCGCAGCACTAGGCAAAAACTGGCAGCAGATTAGCCGCAACGGCATTCACGATCGAATGCGGGGCTGGGGCATGAACACCCTAGGAGCTTGGAGTCACAAGAAACTCCAGCAGGACCGCAAAACGCCATACGTGCTACTCGCCTCGATCTGGTGGCAAAATGGCAGGAAGGTCCCTGCGCCATTTCGTGAGGACTACGTCCCCGAACTCTGTGAAGCCATCCGCAGGCATGCTTGGGCAAAAAATGACCCGTACTGTCTTGGCATTTTCATTGGCAATGAGTTTGAGTGGCCAGACCGTTTCACCCCGATGGTGCTTGAACTGCCTGATGGCGACTCCACGAAGCAATGGGTCATCGAACAACTAAAACGCAAACACGGAACACTCACCGCGTTAAATGCTGCCTGGAATACCAATGCGACATCATGGCTTGCAGCGGTTCACAAGAGCTCAAAAACGCACGAACAGGCTGCGGCAAAAGACATTGAGCCGCTTTATCTGCCGTACGCCAGGGCTTTCTTTCAAAAGTCGAAAGAAGCAGTTGAAAAAATTCTGCCAGGCACACTGTTTCTTGGCTGTCGCTGCCACCGCGGGCCCAATGTTCTTGGTCGGGCAGCAGTTGGGCATGCCGATGTGTTTTCGGTGAACGTCTACGACTCGCAGGTCAGGGCTTGGCAAGTACCTGAGGATGCGGAGATTCCAGTGATTGCCAGTGAGTTCCATTTTGGCGCTGTTGATCACGGGGTTCCAAGCCCTGGCCTCTCAGCCGTTTGGGACCAAAGACAGCAGGGACTGGCCTACGCCCGCTATCTCGCATCAGCTTTGGCAAATCCGCGATTCGTTGGTGTGCACTGGTTTGAATGGAACGACCAGTCCGCCGCAGGCCGTAAAGACCGCGAAAATCATGCAGTCGGTTTTGTCGATGTGACGGGTCGCGGGAACCACCCCTTTGTAGACATTGTTGGGCGTGTAAATACCAACAAAGAAAAAGTCCGCTCGCAAGCGACGCTTTCAGTCGAAGCGACCGTCAGCAACCTCATTTCATCAGCCGAGAAAGCGTCACCCGCATCTGCAAAAGCCCGGAAACCGACGCGTGCTCACGCGACCGTCATGAATGAGACGGTTCGAAAGAACCCGCCAGTCGCTCCGAACCTCGTCGTCATCATGGCCGATGATCTCGGCTACGCTGACGTCGGATTTAATGGCTGCACCGACATCCCTACCCCCAACATTGATGCAATTGCTCGAGAGGGGGTTCGCTTCACCAGTGGCTATGTCGCCTACCCCGTTTGTGGACCCAGCCGGGCCGCCTTTATCACTGGCCGGTATGGCCAGCGATTTGGATTTGAGCGAAACCCGATTTACCGAACGAATGATCCAGGCATGGGCCTGCCCCGCAGCGAAACAACAATCGCTGATGCCCTCTCCGCTGTCGGATATCGCTGCGGCATTGTGGGCAAATGGCACCTCGG
>WTHB01000089.1:9262-12631 GCA_011523305.1 Planctomycetaceae bacterium
GCCCATGCTGACCAGCCGTTTTTTCTTTTCCTCGCCTACAACGCGCCGCATCTTCCCCTGCAAGCCACGACAAAATACCTCAACCGTTTTCCCACCCTGTCAGGGAAGCGAAAGACGTATGCAGCAATGGTCAGCGCGGTGGACGATGGCGTCAGAGATGTCCTCTCAGCCCTCCGCGACCAACACGTCTTAGACGACACGCTTGTTGTCTTCCTCTCTGACAACGGTGGCCCCTTCCTCAAGAATGCTTCACAGAACACACCGCTCAAAGGCGGCAAGTCAGACGTCTGGGAAGGGGGATATCGTGTTCCCTTCGCCGCCAGATTCCCTCGCGGATTTCCCGCGGGAACAACCTACGACAAACCGGTTCTTTCACTCGATATTTTCGCGACGATTGCCGCCCTTGCCAACGCACCGATTGCCGCTGACCGGCCGCTCGATGGCGTTAACCTGATCCCCTATCTCACCGGCAAGAATCAAACCTTGCCCCACAAACAGGTCTTTATTCGGAAGTTTGACCAACAGCGATACGCCATCCGAACCGGCAACCATAAGCTTGTCATCCCATTCGAAGGAGCCAAGCCCCATCTTTACAACCTTGAGTCCGACGTTTCCGAATCCAAAAACATTGCGACTGAAAACCAAAACATGGTCAAAGACCTCAGAAACCAGCTAAATACCTGGGAAAAAGAACTGATTGCACCAGTCTTCCAGGGACTTGCACACTTCCAAGCCGAACAGAAAAGCCGCAAAAAAGCTAGTGCGAAGTAGCGTAACTGAGGTGCGTCTGCGGGCATGGTATCCTGCTGGTTCTCTTCATTTCACATGCGTTCAGCCCCAGGGAGATGCTTTCCATGCGATACCAACAAGGTTCTGTGAATCCCCAGCGATGTGTTGTTGCACGGGTGGTGTTTCTCCTTGCATGTGTAGCACTCACTCTGGTGACGCCACGGCGCGTTCTACTGGCCAAGCCCCCGGCAGGTCGTCCTAACATCGTGGTCATCATGGCCGACGACCTGGGCTACGGTGATGTCTCCTGCAACGGAGCAACAGCGATCAAAACGCCGAACATCGATGCGCTTGCTGCCAAGGGCCAGCGGTTTACCAGTGGCTACTGCTCGGCCTCTACCTGCACACCAACTCGCTATTCCTTCCTGACCGGCACCTATGCATTCCGCCGGAAAGGCACCGGCATCGCCCCCCCGAACTCACCGGCCATTATCCAGCCTGGCACCGAGACGATTGCCTCGTTGCTTCAGCAGGCGGGCTACACGACCGCAGTCATTGGCAAGTGGCACCTCGGCCTCGGTGGCAAGGGCGGCCCTGACTGGAACGGAGAACTGAAACCAGGACCACTCGAGATTGGCTTCAATTCGTGCTTCCTGTTGCCGACAACTAATGACCGGGTCCCGCAGGTCTTTGTCGAGGACCGCCGGGTCAAGAATCTCGATCCGGCCGATCCGCTCTGGGTCGGCAACAAAAAGCCCTCACCCGATCACCCCACCGGCGTCACCGCCCGTGACACGCTGAAAATGGACTGGTCGCACGGCCACAACCAGACGATTCACAACGGCATCAGCCGCATCGGCTTCTATACCGGCGGCACGGCGGCTCGGTTTCGGGATGAAGACCTCGCAGACGCATGGGTAGCCCAGAGCAAAGATTTTATTCATGAGCAGAAAACAGCAGAAAAACCCTTCTTCCTGTTTTTCGCCGCCCACGAATGCCATGTACCCCGCGTGGTTCACGAGCGCTTCCAGGGAAAGTCGCAACTTGGCCCCCGGGGCGATGCCATCCTTGAACTCGACTGGTGCGTTGGCGAGTTGACGAAAACCCTGGCTGCCGAAGGCCTCATCGAAAACACGCTGGTGGTCTTCTGCAGTGACAACGGACCGGTCCTCGATGATGGCTACAAGGATGACGCGCTCGAAAAGAATGGCACCCACCGGGCAGCCGGCCCCTACTCCGGCGGCAAGTACAGCGTCTACGAAGGCGGCACCCGGACGCCCTTCATCACCTGCTGGCCGGGCACCATTCCAGTCGGCGTCTCAGATGCACTCGTCTGCACCATCGACCTCGCCACCAGCCTGTCGACCCTCGTCGGCCAGCCCCTGCCCGCAGATGCCTGCCTCGACAGCCTTGATGTCAGCGACGCCCTTCTTGCCAAACCCGGTGCAACCGGCCGCGACCATCTTGTTCAGCAAGACAATGGTGGCAATGGCAACTTTGGACTGCGGGTTGGCGACTGGAAACTCGTCAGACACGATCGCAAGCAGGCAAGAAACCTCATGGTCGAACAGCAATTGGCGAACACCAAGGTGCCTCAGTACCAGCTCTTTGACTTAGGCGCTGACCCCGCGGAAAAGAATGATGTCACCGCCGCCCGACCTCAGTTAGCGAGCCAACTCGCCGAGCGTCTCCAGAAACTGATTGACGACGGAAGAACACGGCCGGTTGGCGTCGAGTAACCTTACTGCAATCCTCCAATTCGATTCAAAGCTACTTAGCCGCTTGTAGCCTTTTCTTCTCCAAGCACAGTGGATTTTTTCCACGGATGAAACTGTTTTTTTCTATCGTTTTTGGCGTCGTGTCAGTCAGCCTTGGTCTGGGAATTGCCCAGCCTGCCTACTCAGGTGCACCAGGTCCATCAGCTGCCATTGACCCTGACGCGACCAAAAACCTTGAAGCAGCTTACCCGGAACCACCAGCTGGCATGGAGCGGAAGGTCGTGCTGTTGCCGCACGTGGAGCGTGGGGATGATGCATCGCTTCAGGTGGAAATTATTGTCGGGCGGGTGATCGAAACCGACGGTGTGAACAACTATCGGTTCGGTGGAACGATCAACGAGCGAACCATCAAGGGCTGGGGGTTCTCCTACTATGAGGTTGAGGGCCGACTAGAGCATGCTGCCTCGACCCTCATTGGAGGCCCGACAAATCCCGCCCCGCGGTTCGTCCCAGGGCCATCCAAACTGATTCGCTATAACAGCCGCCTACCGCTGGTGGTGATGGTGCCGACAGGCTGTGAACTCCGCTGGCGACTCTGGAAGGCCGACGGTCCATGGGAAACCGCCGGTGAGCGGTAGCTGCCCCTCGGCGAAACATCCCCTACCCGCAAGCCAACCATCTCCTGCTTGCTAGCAGATCCGCGGCAACTGCTCGCCAATCGGCAGCGGAACCACCCGGCTGCCGCCGATGGCCGTTCGCAGCACCACGCGGCTAGCGTGGTCGGCGGTGATGCGGCCAAGTGAAACCGCCTGCCGGCCGTATTCATGCTGCCGCATCGCCGTGAGCACCAACTCCGCAGCTGCAGCCGGCACCACCGCAAGCAGCTTGCCTTCGTTGGCCACCTGCAAGGGATCAAGCCCGA
>WTHB01000106.1 GCA_011523305.1 Planctomycetaceae bacterium
ACATCACCCACAACGTGCGAACCATTCCGGCAATTCCCCTCACCCTCGACCTGGAGGACCCACCGCCACAGGTTGAGGTTCGAGGGGAAATCTTCATGACCAACTCGGCCTTGGTCACCCTCAACGAAGCTCAGGCCGCCCGGGGCCTGCCGCCGTTTGCCAACACCCGCAACGTCACAGCCGGCAGCATTCGGCTGCTCGACCCTCGGGAGTGCGGCAATCGTCCGCTTCGGTTCTTCTGCCACGGAGTCGGCGACACGGGTGACCTGCCAATTGCGTCGCAGTCGGAACTCTATGCCTGGGCCACTGCGGCTGGCCTGCCGGTCGCTCCGCGGACCAGCACGTTTGACTCACTCGACGCCCTCATCGATGCCGGCACTGCTTTGATTGAAGAACTCCACGAACTCGACTTCGAAGTTGATGGCTTCGTGGTCAAGGTCGATCGGTTCGATCAGCAGCGGCAACTGGGTGCCACCGCCAAAAGCCCCCGCTGGGCCATTGCTTGGAAGTTCGAGAAGTTTGAGGCCACCACGACGCTGGCCGGCATCCGGGTGCAGGTTGGCCGGGGCGGCACCGTCACCCCCGTGGCTGACCTGGAACCGGTCGAACTGGCCGGCACGATTGTGCGGCGAGCCAGCCTGCACAACGCTGACGAGGTGGCCCGCAAAGACATTCGGGTTGGGGACGTGCTTGTCGTTGAAAAGGCGGGCAAGGTCATTCCGCATGTGGTCCGGGTCGAAAAGCACCTGCGGAAAAAGCGGCTCACCGCCTGGCAGCCACCCACGCACTGTCCGGAGTGTGAGACCCAACTCATCCGTGATGAAGAGGGCGTTTACATCCGCTGCCCAAACGTCCACTGCCCGGCGCGGCAGCGGGAACGACTGAAGTTCTATGCCTCGCGGAATGCGATGGATATTGAAGGGCTGGGTGACAAACTGGTTGAGCAGCTGGTGGCTGCGGGCCTGGTGACTGACTATGCCGATCTCTACCAATTGACGACCGAGCAGTTGCAGTCACTTGAACGGATGGGCGCGAAGTCTGCCGAAAATCTTGTCCGACAGATTGCCGGCAGCCGCGATCGTGGTCTGGTTCGGCTGCTCAATGCGTTGGGCATCCGCCACGTGGGGCCTCGGGTAGCGATGCTGCTGACGCAGCGGTTTCCCTCCATCGACGCGCTCCGGCAAACGCCTGTCGACGACCTTGCCGCCATTCATGAAATCGGCGAGGTGATCGCCGCCAGCGTGCATGACTGGCTTGCCAGTGACTACGGCAGTGGCGTCATCGACCGGCTGGCAGCGGTGGGCGTGAAACTCGACGTACCAGCTGAGCAGCGGGTCAGCGATGGTCCCCTGACTGGCAAGACGCTGGTCGTCACTGGGACGCTTGAAGGCCACACGCGGCAGGAGGCTGAAGCGGCCATCCGCCAGGCCGGTGGCCGGGCATCCTCAAGCGTCTCCAAGAAGACTGACTATTTGGTTGCTGGTGCTGAGGCTGGTAGCAAGCTGGCCAAGGCCGAAAAACTCGGCGTCACGGTCCTCGACGAGGCCGCCTTCACCGCCCTGCTAGCTGGCGAGGTTTCACAAGGATCAGTCGACTAGCCTGCCTGCTTTAGACAGGACCGTCCCAACAGCCCTGCAAACGGTAGGCTCAAGACGGCCATTACCACGCCCCACAGGGGCTCGGCAACCAGCAGGCCCACAAGGGGCCAGGCAACAAGGGCACCTCGGGCCACCAGCCGTTGCGTGGGGGCAAACCAAAGGCCGACGGCAACGACGATTTCCCAGCCAACAATGCCGAGAGTAAGGGCATTGCAGAGGTACTCTGACTGCCGCAGCGGCTCAACAAGATTGAGCACTCGCCCCGGCTCACGGGTTGTCAGCCACCACATGGCCGTGCCATTCCACCAGACATCGCCCTTGAGTTGGGCAAGCACCGCAGCCGCAGCGATCACCGCCGCATGGATCTGCAAGAGACCAAGGGCCAGCCGGGTCCGCACCCGGGGCCGGGGCCCTGCCCAACCAAGTCGGCGGTGCAGCCAGGCATCGACGGACAAGTGCTCTCCCGCCGCCCCCAAGGCGACGCACCACAACAGAATGGCCAGACAGTCATCGGCCGGCCCAGCCAGCATCGGCCCACGGTGCAGCAACGAAACCCAGCCAGCAGCCGCCAACACCGACACCACTGGCGTCAACAAACCGATCGCCAGCAGACCAAACAGCAGCATCAGGCAACTGAATGCAAGCCAGACCGCCGTTGTCGTTCCACAGACATCGAACAGGGAGACCGCCGCCGGTGCCCGCCAGGCGGCAACGGTCTCAACCGGCAGCAGCCCGGCAGGCCCAAACCAGATCGTCAGATCTTGGGCGTAGGTGCCCCCGGCAAGCAGACCGAGGATGCCCGCGGCCATGCGGACTAAGGCCAGTGGGCGGCTGCCGGCCGGCGTGAACCAGAAGGCTTCCCAGGTGCGGCCGATCGCAGCAAGGGCTGCGGCGTCATCTGCGGGCTGCTCGGGCGTGGTCATTGGGCACCTCCGGCAGTGGGTACAACCGGGGCCACCTCGCGACGGGCTTCCGTTTTGATCAGTTGCACCTCGCCACCAGACACACGCCGGACCCGGGCCGTGTAGAGCACCGCAGGATCTGGCACCACCTCGGGTGCCTGCCGATCAGGCTGCGGAACCACAAGCACTTGCAGATCAACATCCTCACCACACCAATCAAACAGCCCCGCCCCCACAGCGGCCGGCAGCAGGCCTTCCCGTCCCGGCTCGGACTCACTGGCAAGCATGGCTCGCAGCAGCCGCTGCCAGCGAACCGCCCGCGGTCCGGTTGCCCCGGTTCCCGGACCTGACTGCCAGGCAGCGTCACCATGGGGTCGCACCTCCAATCGCAGGGCCGCGTCGGTCGGCTGGGCATACGTGAAAAAGTAATCGAAGCCGAGGTCGAGCCAGGCCGGGGTCATCCAGGGACTGAACAGCCGCCCCTTGACCACGCTGACCAGCAGAGCAGACCCGCTGCTGGTGTTGCCGATGACGGTGAGCGTCAGGCCAGTCAGGTAGACCACCAGCAGCACCGTGGCCACCGCCCGGGGCATCTCTCCCCAGCGGTGATGAGTCGAAGAGGCGGCGGGAGACGGCATGGCAAACAATTCAAGCAGGAGGAGCACGGCACCGGCGCACGCAGGACTTCCCTAGTCTGATTACCCACAGGCCACTTCACCAGATCGCCAAAAAGAAAATCTGGGGCTGTTTCCCCGGTGAAACAGCCCTCGTGCGTTGACACCCGCAGGCGGTCGAGATAGGGTCATGGCCATCCGGGCCGGCACGTTTGCCGACCGGTGGAAGCGGCACCTCGCCGCCCTCCATGTTTGCGAAATGCCGTCAACGGGCTCCCGACGTACTGCACGGGGGATTAGCTCAGTTGGGAGAGCGTCTGGCTGGCAGCCAGAAGGTCAGGGGTTCGAGTCCCCTATCCTCCACTTCTGCTCGTTGACGGCTGCAGAGGGCAACGATCAACGTCCTCCCTCGGGCGGCACCCGCACCTGCCGCAATGCTCATGACCCGGCAGGACTGCAGTTCCGACATCGCCTGGCAGAACGGCCGGTTCCTGTCGCGTGCAGAACTGGCCGTCTCCCCAAGCGACGCGGGCTTCGTTCTGGGCGCCACGGTCACCGAACAGCTGCGAACCTTCCGTGGCATCCTGTTCCAGCCGGATGCCCATGCCCAGCGGCTTGCTGCCTCGCTGGCTGCGGTCGGCGTCACTGCCCCGCAGCCGCTTGACGACATCCTTGCCGCGGCAACTGAGGTCGCCCGGCACAATCATGCCCTGCTGACATCAGCCCGCAGCCCTGCTGCTGCCGACATCGGCCTGATCATCTTTGTCACCCCTGGTGAACTTGCCTCGCACCATCAGGGACAGGCCGGTGCCCCAGTGACAACGATCCATTCGTTTCCGCTCGCAGTCAGCCTCTGGGCCGAGGCATACACCAGCGGCACGAGCCTGCGGTGCGTCGACATCCGCCAGGTGCCTGCGGACTGCTGGCCGATCGGGGCGAAGATCCGCAGTCGAATGCACTACTTTCTCGCTGACAGGGAAGCGGCTGCCGCCGAGGCGGGTGCCCGCCCCGTCCTGCTGCATGCCGATGGCCGCATCAGCGAAACCTCCACTGCCAACATTGCCGTAGTCATCAGTGATGCAATCGTCACCCCGCCGGCCACCGACGCGTTGGCCGGCACCAGCCTTGGTTATCTGCGACAGCTCGCCGAGCAGGCGGGCCTCGGCTGGCAGACTCGCTCCCTTACCCGCGACGACCTCCTCGCAGCCGATGAACTGCTGCTGACCAGTACCCCCTGGTGTCTGCAGCCAGCCATTCGGCTGGACGGCGTGGCGATCGGATCGGGATGTCCCGGTCCCCGGTACCAGCACCTGCTCCAGGCCTGGAGTGATGCCGTCGGACTCGACATTGCCGCCCAGGCCCGAGGCGAACTTGCCTGACCAGCCGCGGCTCGTCCTTGGTGCTCAGGCCGGCTGGACAAACCAGCCACACCACACCACCACACCGCACCACCCACCCTGCCTCAACGCCATCTCATGCCTCGTGCAGTCAGAATCCTTGTGCTCGGCACCCTCGTCGCAGTGGCCATCCCCCTGGTGCCCCTGCTCATTTTTGGGGAGCAGCTCGACGCCGTGATCGCCCGGTTCCTTGACCCACCCCCAGCGGCTGGCGTGGTCGCTGCCGTGGAAATTGGTGTGCTCACCGCCGACATTCTGTTGCCTGTCCCGTCAAGCCTGGTGACCACACTCGGCGGAGCGGTGCTGGGGGTCAGCCTCGGCACCCTCTGTGGCTGGCTGGGCATGACACTGGCGGCCCTCCTTGGCTGGGGCCTGGGCCGTCTGCTCGGCAGCCGGGCCATCGCCCGCCTGTCAGCCGAAGAACAGGCGTTCGTGCACCGATTTCGGCGGCGAACAGCCGACCTGCTGGTGATTCTGTCGCGGCCAATTCCGCTGCTGGCAGAGGCGGCAGCCATTCTTGTCGGTGGCAGTGGCATGCCGCTGCGCCGCTTCCTTCCAGCGGCCGCAGCCGGCAACCTTGCTGTTGCGCTGGCCTGGAGCCTGGCTGGCAGCCTGGGCCGCGAGCAGGAACAACTGCAGTGGGTTTTAGTGCTCTCATTGCTCGTGCCGCTGGCGGTGGCGGTCGCTATGATGCGCCGGTTCACCCAGGAACCCCCGCATGCAGCCCCCCTCGACCGCGTCACCGGCACCCCCGACTGAGGTCAACTCAACACGTTCACCGTCGCCCAGGCCAGCCGGCCTCCTTCGGCGGCTTTACGCCTGGGTGCTCTCCTGGGCCGACTCTCCTCACGGCACCACGGCACTTGCGGTCATCTCGTTTGCCGAAAGTTCGTTCTTTCCGATTCCACCCGACGTGCTGCAGATCGCTTTGTCGGTCGGGCAGCCCCGCCGCTCCTTCCGCTTCGCCGCCATCTCGACGGTCGCCAGCATCCTCGGTGCAGTCGTCGGCTGGGCAATCGGCTGGGGACTCTGGCAATCGGTGCAGGGCTTCTTCTACTCCGTCATCCCAGGCTTCACGGCAGAAAAGTTCCAGTACGTCGAATCGCTCTATCAGCAGAACGCAACCTTCTGGCTTGTGCTTTCAGCATTCACCCCGATTCCCTTCAAAATCTTCACGATTGCTGCTGGCGTCTGCTCGGTGCCCTTGCCAACGCTGGTGATCGCTTCTGCCCTTGGACGAAGCGGCCGGTTTTTTCTCGTCGCCACCATCATGCGGATCTTCGGCCGCCCCGCCCGCGACCTGCTCGATAAGTATCTTGAACTGCTCACCCTGCTGCTGGGGGCACTCATCGTGGCCGGCTTCTTTGCGCTACGGTTCCTCGGCGGCAGCCACTGAGCTCCGGCACACGTCAGCCGACAGCATCACCTGCTGCCAGTGTGGTGGCGAAGACCTGATCGAACGTGGCCCGAACGGCCGTGGTGGTCGCCTGAACCTCTGCTGCCAAGGCTGCGCCACTGGTCCGACCGAGCAGGCTGGCAAGTTTTTCCCGGTCACTCGGACTGTCGGGAAAGTCGTGCCCCAGCCGGACATCGAGCAGCCGCAGCCGCCCCTCAATCAGCCGCAGCAGATCGTACGCTTCCCGCAGGGAACCAGCCGTGGCGGCATTGAGCACGCCGGCAGCCGCTAAGGCATCGAGCCCCACCAGGGTGTTCGGGGTCTGCAGCGACGGCAGGCGGCTTCCATGCACCAGTTGCAGCATCTGCACCAAGAACTCAATGTCGACCACTCCGCCAGGGCCACGCTTCAGGTTAGCAGCGGTCGCCCCTTCCTCCATCCGCAGCCGCATTGTCTGAATCTCAGCGACATCCTCTCTCGACCAGGCATGGCCGTAACTCGCAGCCGTCACCATCGCCGCCGCCCGGGCGGCGGCCTCGGCCGAGCCGACAACAACCCGTGCCTTGATGAGCGCCTGTCGCTCCCAGACAGCGGCTGGCCCAGCGGGGGCAAAGTAGCGGGCAAATGCATCGAGCGAGACAGTCAGTGGCCCGTTGCGGCCCCCCGGCCGCAGCCGTGAATCGACCTCGTAGAGCCGCCCCTGAGGCGTGAACTGGTTGAACAGTTTCAGCGTCCGGTTGGCGGCCTCCCCAAAGAAGTGGGCATTGGACGTTCCTGGCTGCTGGTCACTCCCGGTCGTCCGCCCCTCATGGTCGTAGAGAAACACGACATCAACATCACTGGCATAGTTCATCTCCCGCCCGCCGAACTTACCCATGGCCAGCACCACCCCTCCGGCTGGCATGCCTGGTGGCGTGTCGGCCTGGGGCTGGCCAAATGTCTCCGCCAGGGCCGATTCAGTGCGGGCCACCACCACCTGCAGCACGGCCTCAGCCACGTCGGCCAGAGCCTCTGTCGTCAGATGGGGTGACGGCTGATCCAGCAGGTCACGAATGCCAATCCGCAACTGTTGCGACACCCGGAAGGCGATCAGACTCGGCAGGGCATCAACCGCTGTTCCACAAAGCTGCCAGAGTTCTTCTTCAAGGTGGTCACAGGAAGGCTGCTGACCACCGAGAAGGCTGTCTTGCAACTCATCGATCATGCCGGGGTTTCTGACCAGCAGATCGGCAAGGAACGGGGCCGACGAACAGAACTGAACGGTCAGATCGAGTGCTGCTGGAGACTCACTGAACATCTCCCAGAGCATGCCCTTCCCGCCGAGTGAGTCGCTCACTGAGACGAGGGTTGAAAGCGTGGCATCGGGATCGGGCGTTGTAGCAATCCGTTCCAGCAGTCGGGCAGCGATGGCCGCGAGAAAATGGCGACAGCGTCGATTCGAGAGAAACCGGGCACGCTCCTCGCCGAGCGCCGTCAGCATTCGATAGGCCTTGGAGACGTCCTCAAACCCCCGTGGCTCCAGTACCGCTGCAACCGCCTCTGCTGGTGGCGCCGGATCGAGAATCAGATCGACCTCAGGCTCCGGCTTCTGGTCATCCGGAAAGGCATCGTGCAGCAGGTGGTCGAGAATCCGCCGGTTCAGCCGGGTCGCCTCCTGGAGATCGCGCTGCAGCTGGTCGGCGCCCGCTGGCCCCGGCTCATAGCCTGCCCGGACGGCCAATCGGGCGAACTCACCCGGGGCATCGGGCAGCCGATGGGTCTGGCGGTCATAGAGAATCTGCAACCGATGCTCGATCGTCCGCAGCAGCCTGTAGGTGCGTTCCAGAATCTCCCGTTCCTGATCGGTAAGACCACCACTCGAGGCCAGCCGACGAATCGCCTCGATCGTGTTGCCGACACGAACCGTTGGCGTATCACCGCCATTGAGCAACTGAAGGAACTGAATCGTGAACTCAATATCACGAATTCCCCCGCGGCCCGTCTTCAGATCGGCAGCGTCTGTGCCCTCGCGGATGGCCCGCTGTTCAATCTGCCGCTTAAGAGCCCGAATGCCTCCGATGTCTGCCCGCGTCAGCCAGCGGCTGTAGATCCAGGGTTCGAGGTCGGCGAGCAGCCGACCGCCCAGTTCATGATCACCCGCAATGCACCGAGCCTTCACCCAGGCCTGCCGCTCCCAGGTGCGGCCCTGACGATCGTAGTACTGCGTGACCGCATTGAGCGGCAGCACCAAGGGCCCCTGACCTCCATGCGGCCGCAGCCGCAGGTCCACCCGGTAGGCTGCCCCCAAGTCAGTCGGTTCACCGATCAGCCGGGCAGTCTCCTGCACCACCCGCTCAAAAAATTCTTGATTCGTACAGGCGGTCGCCCCAGCCACCCGGCCATCGGCCGAAAAACAGAAGACCAGATCAATGTCGCTGGAATAGTTGAGCTCATTGCCACCGAGCTTTCCAAGCGCCATCACCGTGATCGACGCCAGCCGCCCATCGGCCTCCCGGGGCTCCCCCCGCAGCTGACACTGCCGACGGAACGCGGCCCGAAGGGCCTCCTCGACAATGCACTCGGCGACCGCCGAGATCTGCCCAGCCACGGTTTCCAGCCGTTGCCCTGCAACAATGTCGCCATAGGCGATCCGCAGCGTCTCGCGTCGCTTGAATCGGCGGAGCGTCCGCATCACCAATCGGGGGTCGGTCTGCTCGCCCAGATCTGCCCGCAGGACCTCACGCAACGCCTCCCGCTTCTCAGGGCGGCCACCGCCACGGCGAATCTGCTCCCAGGTATCAGGCTCAGCGATGACGACTTCACCGAGGTAAGGACTTGTCGCCATGATCGCCAGCAGCGTCTCAAGTGCCGCCGGGTCGCGCTCAAACAGAGCCGCAGCCGACAGCGGGCTGGCAACCGCCTCCAGGAAACGGCCCAGCGTCACGAGAACCCGGTCGGCATCGCCCAGCAGTGGCAGAAGCCGCCGGAGTTCTGTCGCCAGCCAGGTGAGCAGGTCAGCCGTCAGCCCCCGCTCGCCAAGGCCACGAAACATCCGTTCGACAGCGTCCGCCTTTGTCAGGCCGGCGGCGGCTGCCCAGCGATCGCGAGCAGCCCGACTGGCAAGGAGGTCAGCCACCGTGACTCGGGCTTCAGTGCCCGTAGCGTGGCCACCAGCGCCAGGTCCGCTCGCTGCGGAAGGCATCTCAGTGCCCCCGTGGGGTCGCCGGCAGATCGATCTGATGCACCAACGGCTCAGGCCGCTCAAGCCGCTCCAGCGGCACCGCGTCAGCCAGCCCATCGGCGACCTCACCGGACAGGCTCCAGGCACCAGCAGCAGTGATGTCGATATCGACCAGCCGGCCCACCAACCGCAGCGGTGCGTCGAATACGACGATGCGGTCGCACATAGTCCGGCCCGTGAGTTGGGCCACCCCGTCAGGCCCAGGTTCGATCGCCCGCTTCTCATCGCGGGTCGACAGCCCCTCCACCAGCACCTGTTGACGCGAGCCGATGAACCGGCGGTTACCCACCAGGCTCACCTCGGCCTGGGCATCGAGCAGCACCCGGTTGCGTTCCTTCTTCACCGCCTCGGGAACATCATCTGGCTGACGATCGAAGGCCTTTGTTCCCGGACGGGGGCTGTACTTGAAGATGAAACTGTTCTTGAAACCAACCGTCTTGACGAGGTCGAGAGTCAGCTCAAACTCAGCATCCGTCTCGCCGCAAAAGCCCACGATGAAATCGCTCGTCACCGCGGCGTGGGGAATCGCCTCTCGTAACCGGCCATACATCTCCATGTATTCGCCGATCGTGTATCCCCGCTTCATCCGTTTGAGCACATCGTCCGAACCATGCTGGGCGGGCACATGCAAATAGTGACAGACCTTTGGCAGGTCGCGCACCGCCGCGATCAGGTCGTCGGTCATGTCCCGGGGGTAATTGGTGACGAACTTGATCCGGTCGAGACCCTCGATCGCATCAAGACCGACGAGCAGGTCGGCTAGTCGTGTCGTCCGGCCTCCATCACTCCAGCGATAACTGTTGACCGTCTGGCCGATCAGCGTGATCTCACGGCAGCCCTCACCGACGAGTTTCCGGGCCTCGGCAAAGATCGCCTCCGGCGGCCGGGCCTGCTCCGGCCCACGGACCCGCGGCACGACACAGAAGGCACAGAACTTGTCACAGCCGGTCTGGGTGCGGATGAAGGCCTGAAACGGTGTCGGCCGCATGCTCGGATCACGATCGGGGTCGTAACTCTCAAAACTTTCAGCGACGGCATCTCGGCTGCCCGCCTTGCGATCGAGGCTCACCTCAAGCTGCGGCCCACCCCCGTCCTGCACCAGTTTGACAAGGCCGGGAACCCGGTGGAGTTGCCCCGGCCCAACAACAAGGTCGACCCAGGGGGCCCGGGCCCGAATCTGCTCTTGGTCCTTCTGGGCCATGCAGCCGAGCACGCCGATGATCAGATCTGGCCGCTTCTCTTTCTCAAAGCGGACGCGGCCGAGGGCCGAATAGATCTTGTCCTCCGCATGCTGCCGCACGCTGCAGGTGTTGTAGAAGATCGCATCGGCTTCGCTGACCGATGCCGTCATGTCCCAGCCCTGCCGGCGGAGGGCCGCCACGACGAGCTCGCTGTCGAGCACGTTCATCTGGCAGCCGACGGTTTCAAGAAACAGGCGTTTGGTGGCAGTCATGCCCCTGATGTTATCGCGCCGAGCGGGCGGTGTCGCCAGCCCCCGGTGGATCGGCCAGTTGCAGCCCAACCCGCAGTGAACTGCCCCGCAGGAACTCAGCGGCCGTCATGCTTCGCCGCCCCTCCGGCACCACCCGACGGACAGCCAGCCGACTGCCACCCCCACAGGCCACCACAAATCCGGCCGCGTCGGCGGCGACAATCGTGCCGGGGGCGGCGGACTCAGCAGCAGGCGACAGCACCTCAGTCTCTTCCAATACAAGTCGCCGCAGGTCGCCCCCGGACTGTCTGACGAAAGCAGTCAGCCGCGGCCACGGCTCAAGGGCCCGCCGCCGCCGATCGAGGGCCGCAGCCGGCTCCGTCCAGTTGGCCTGCCCATCCTGCTTCGAAAGCCGCGGTGCCCGGGTGGCCGTCGCAGCATCCTGGGGCATGCCAGCAGCCACCGGCTCTCCAGAAGCCGCCTGCGGGACGTACTGCTGCAGGGTCTCGATCGCCTCCAGCACCGCCGGCACACCCAGGGCAGCCAGTCGAGGCTCGAGCTCTGCTGCGGTCTCGCGGGGGCCGATGGGCGTTGCTCGCGTCGTGATCACATTCCCGGCATCAAGGGCTGGCGTCATGTGAATCACGCTGATGCCGGTCGTCGCATCCCCGCTGAGGATCGCCCACTGCACCGGGGCGGCACCGCGATGTCGCGGCAGCAGCGACCCGTGCAGATTGATGCCACCGAGTGGCGGAATAGCCAGCGTCTCGGCCGAAAGAATCTGCCCGTAGTCACAGACCACAAACAGATCGGGCTGCAGGGTGGCCAGTTCTGCGCGGACCTCAGCCGCATTGACATCGGCCGGCGCGAGCACGGGCAGGCCTGCCTTGGTCGCCGCATCGCGCGTTGGGTTAGGTGGGGGACGACGACCACGGGCGACCCGGTCGGGCCGGGTCACCACCGCAACCACCCGATGCCGTGAAGTCAGCAACGCCTCGAGCGTTGGCACGACGAACGGCCCGGTTCCCATCACAACCAACGACAGACCAGAGGCAGCGGATTCTGTCATGGGCTGCAACGTTCGGCCTCAAGTTGATCGAGCCGGGCAAGCAGAGAATCGGTGTCGGGCAGTTCACCCCGCGACTGCTTCCCGGCAAACATGTCTTCGAACAGTTCGAGTTCCCGCTTCACCTCAAGCCCGGCCGCTTCCGGCAGCCGGTCGGTGAACAGCCGCCCTTCCAGATGGTCATACTCATGCTGAACCACACGGGCCAGAAATCCCTCGAGGTCGGCATGCATCGGCTCCCCCTCAAGGCTCCAGGCATCGACCACCACCCGCTCGGGGCGGCGAACATCAGCCCGCAGGCCGGGCAGGCTCAGGCAGCCTTCCTCCTGAATCGCCGTGCCCCGGGGCCGACTCAGCGTGGGATTGAGGAAGACCAGCTCCTCGCCGGCATTCGGATCCGCCGTGACGTTGATCACGAACATCCGATAGGGCAATGCCACCTGGTTGGCAGCCAACCCAACCCCCTGGGACTCATACATAATGTCGAACATCTGCTCGATCGCATCCCGGATGCCTTCATCGATCTTCAGCAGCGGCTTGGACTTCCGGAAGAGTGCTGGATGGGGGTACTCGACCAGTTTGAGTGTTCCGATGTCATCGGGGGCGGGAGGCGTGGGCTGAGAGCTGGACGGAACTGACACGATGGAACCTGCGGGCAAGCGGAGTCCGCCAACGGCCGTTGGCAGCGTTTCGATACCATATGATACCGGCTTCACCTGCCCCCGACAGAAACGAACTGACCACCATGCACACCTCGTCCCCTGCGGCTCCGGCCAACTGGTGGCATCCCGCCGTGCTGGCCGCCACCTGCGGCGGCATCGGCCGCCTCCGCCGTCGCTTCTGCTTCAACCTGATCCCCATCCGCA
>WTHB01000152.1:0-35014 GCA_011523305.1 Planctomycetaceae bacterium
AGTCAACAATATAAAGCCCGGGCCAGATCGCTTAACTCTTGGTTGTTTGATGTCGCACCCGAATTCCTATCAACCGCTGTCATGATTGCCAACTCCAACAACTGTGAAACGTTGACCGCGACCGCAACGAGAGAAAAACACCACCCCTGCGGATCTCCGCAGGAAGCCGGCAATCCCAAACACTTCACCTGCGGCTATTTTGCTTCTGATTCTACATCTAGCCATGACCCGTAATTGGGCTCCTCCGCCCCCCCGCATTTTCGCCCCTCACGCAAAGCCTCTGGCCTTTCCTTCACACACGCTACCGGCGTGTAGGTCCATCATACATCAACAACCCTCTTAAGCCCTCGCCAAATCCGACCCAGAAATGTCTTGGCGAGATTTCGCTTGTACCAAGACCTTATCCTCGGAATCGGATCTCTTCGATTGAGACGTTCGCCCTGATAACCTACAGGAATCGCCACCCCTAACTCGGCCAGCAGCGGAGGAATTACATCACTCTTGGAATAGGCAATCGTCCGGACATCACGGAAACAGCTTCGGTACGTTCTCAGCATTGTTTCAAAGTCTGTAAGCCAACCGTTGGGATTGAGGCATCGATAAGACGCTGGCTCCTTACTGGGCCCAAGTGGCGTCTTCATAATTTCGTTACTGTACGAGCTCCACCAATCACCTCGTTCTCGCATGACGACGAGCACTACAAAATCGCAGTCCTTAACCCATGTTCCGAACAAGGAACGCAACCGCTCACATTCCTCTGCACTCCGAATAAATGACAACGCCTCCGCACTAATGAGAATATCTTTCCCGGGATGGGCTCGTATTATTTGCTGCAGTCGCTCCCCGACGTCGGCGGGACTCGTATACCACGACGGAAAAGGCACGACCCCATCGCGAAGCACCGACAAAGGCACTTCGTGAGCGTTTAATCCGTCTGCCATAGGCTGATACCAGACGAGGTTCTGCTCAAGCATCACCGAGCGATTATCATGGCAAAATCTTTGAAATGACGTGGTTCCGGTCTTATGCAGACCGATGTGCAAATAGACACGTATTTGCCGCTCTGACTCTAAGCCGTCCATCGCAACACTTTCTCTTAGTTTGGTAGCTTGCGTATTTCATGAAGACCTTAAGCACCACAACGGGCGACTCCCTCCTGGGCGCGCGGAAGCAGTTTTCCCAACTGCGCTATTAGGTCGATCAACTAGATTATCCCGTCACAACCTTTCTTAAAAGTCCAGCTGACCAAGTCTCGACATATCTGGCGAGGGAGGAGCCCTGCTGTAGACTCTCGCCTTGCATGAATCTTCTATACTCCTGATTAACACTAATAACAGACGGATTACTCGTTCCAACCGGTCTCTCTCTTCTTCCGATACCCAATTCATTTTTTCAGCAGTTACTCAACATATCTTGATGCATTCAAGTTTTGGGAATACAGATATAATCACAGAGCCCAGCAATTACCTTCTTTTCTGAGGTCTTTCGACATTCGTACCCAAGGGATTCAAGCAGCTCGACACAGGCCGCCTGAACCCCTGGATTATGACAGTCATGCGTAGCGAGAAAAATAAGTGGCTGCATGGACACAAGCGTTTCTTTTGCTCCTTGAAGGACATCAAACTCTGCCCCTTCCACATCAATCTTGAGTACATTTGGGGGCCGCGCTGTATCGCTCGCCACCAGTGAGTCTATCGACCTACCCGCTACCCGTAGACCGTCACTACTGTACGCGTGCCGCTCATACCGATTTGAGAACGCGCTGTGACCCCGCGAGAAGACAAGCACCCGGTCGCTGTCGCAGATCGCGAAGGGGTGGAGCTCGGCATTTTTAATATGATTAACCGAAATATGCTTTTTCCATCTCTTAATATTCATCTCCAGCGGTTCGAACGCATACACCCACTGACAGCACTTCGCGAAAACCATCGTAAGGTATCCTGCGTTAGCACCGATATCATAAACTATGTCTTGCTTTCCGATCCTTTGTTGCGCTTCCGCTACCGTCTCAGGCTCATATTGCCCGCAGCGATAAACATCACCAAGCGCAACCGACAACCGACACCCCCGCATTGGCCCAGCTACCACGGTTATCAAGGTCTCACGCGTTAGCGGCATTCTCCGCAAAATTTTCCTTGAGTAAAGGCCAAGGATATTTACAAAGTTCTGCATAGTTTACACTCATTTAGAGGGCGTGACCTTCGTCCATCTGCCGGAATCTCCAATGAAATCTTCGCCCCACCTACTCAGCACTCCCCTTGTCTCTTACGGAACCCAAATCACATAAAAGCAGCGAACCCCTCACGGAAAACGCCTTCGTCCTTACACGCAAGCAGATTTTGACACTCAGAAAAGCAATCTTTTTCGGAAACCCTTTCTAGCGACTCTCCTTCAAGACGAAACACCGTGAATCGCTTCGCCATCAAAAACTCTACCAATGACGCACCGCTATACCCATATCGCTCGGCATTCTGCTCAAAGATTTCGCAGTAGATAACGTCGACCCGATCAAGCAACCCGCCGCAGCCAAGCAAGACAGCTTGCTCCGCGCCTTCGACGTCAATTTTCAATAGCTTAACGTTTATCGACGGGAAGAGGTCATCGAGCCTTAGCGTGACTGTTGTGAACCCTGTGTCCCCAATCCGATTCTGATCATCAGAGGGTCCGTCGGAAATATTGCTAAACCCCGTCGCTTCACCAAGCGCTGCCTGCACGGCTACAATGTTCTCGCTATCGTTTAGTGCGAGGTTCTCACACAAAAAGCGGTAAGTCCTCGGATGGGGCTCAAACGCAAACACGCGGCCCTTCTCGGTGACAAAAGTAGAGGCGGCAAGGCATAGGTGCCCTATATTTGCACCAATGTCTATATATGTGTCACCCGGTCGTAAAACTTTTTTCAGAACATCTAGGTCTTCGTTGCGATCTGCCCCTTCCACCCATAACCGCATTGATATCGAAGCCGGGTGGAGCCTTAATAAAAAACCCTCGCAATGTATTCGAAAGAATCGTGTCAGCCCTAACTTCCGAATGATCCGCGACGCCAGAAACCGCAAGGGCTTCTTTTCCTCCTTTAGTATTTCTATACAAGTCGAAAGCTTCATTTTAGCATGTTTGCTCGCTTACTAAGAGTTTGGATTTAATAAAGATTACCTATTTGGACGAACAAGGGCTCCCACCACTCATCCCCTCGAACTTGCTATCGACAAAGCGTTGCCTGCGTAAACCCACAAACCAAACACGCAAGCCAAAACATACACGAAGGTAGATGACGCGATAAGCCCGTTTAGACCAAAATAGTTTGTGAGCACTGCTGCGGCAGCCACCTTGCTAATGCAAATCACGCATCCCAGTGCTATAAGCGGTCGCGTCCGACGCTGACTTGTAATCGCATAGACGAGGACCATTGTCAGCACGTAGGGAGGAACCCTCCAAGCCCCCCAACGCAACGCAGCTGCGACGCGTTCCGAATGCCCCGGCATGAACGCGCCTCTTTCATAAATAAACTCAACTATCTCGCTCGCATTCGCTGCGATGCCAGTCGCGATAACGACAGTTGCTATCACCAAACAGCCAATCCAGACGAGAACTTGCCGCATATTTTTCGGATTGCCTGTTTCACTAATCGTGGTCAACACTGGGAACATGCTCCGACAAATCGTCGTTGACACCAGCCCAAGCACAAGCGCAAGAACCCTATTCGCATACCCAAGAGTCGCAATCGATCCGCTGTTTAAGGTTGATGCAGCGAACTGGTCCACGATGTCAACGGTTCCAAGAAGAAAGTGCGCCGCGACCAAGACACCACAACCCCTAAGCACTTCTGCCTCTGCTCTACCGGGCCAAACGAACTGGGGCGGAGGCAATCTACCAATCCGTGACACCGAAAATCCGAGTAATGCACATTGCGCTAGCAGCCCGACGAAACCACCGAAAACAAGCGCTTTCTCGTCCGCAAAGCTGAAGAGAGAAGCCATGATCATAAAAGCCGGCAGACACTCAAAAAGCGTATTCAAATGCGTGCGTGCAGCGATCGCACAACCCGCAAAGAATCTTGATGCTAGTGATGCGGGAACGGCAAGCCCGAGCACGATGACCATGCTAATGATTCGGTCTTGCTGCGTCTGCTCAAAAGAAAAAAAACCGGCTCGGATGATCGCTGGTATTCCAACAGTCACGAAAATACCGACAATACACCCGAGCATCAGTACATAGCCGAAAAATCGCTTGACCAGATCATCGTTAACCTGCGCGTTCGTCCCTTGCCTGATGATTAATGGAACAACGGTAGATACGATCGCAGCTCCGAAAAAGGCTACTGGCCATTGCGTCAATGCAAAAGAAAATTGATATGCATCCACAATGTCGGACACGCCAAAACGTGCCGCTACGAGAATCTCCTTAGCTGCGGCGAGTACTTTTGTTATTAACAAAAAGAAACCAACCAACAACATCCCGCTAAGAATTGCTCGACTGCCATCCGTTGACCGAGAACGCAATCTCCCCAAGACACTGTTACCCACTGACCTGCAAGCCTCTGGGTTCGTACGGGTTGGAGATTGGCGATCACCGTCTGATACGCAAGTAGGCTTGATGGGCCTCACGGAGCTGGACAACATCGGGGTTGCGGCGAAAACGTCACGTGCGGGCATGGCTTTCATGCACGCACCTTTCGTGTCCCTATCGTTCCAGGCCGCCAACTTGACAGGACATCTTTAACGTAGGCACTCACTCCGATAGGCCACAGACAAGCTACCAATATCCGTCCAAGTACTGTAATTTTTGACAGCCCCGCCTTGTCACCGTTTTGCTGGATGTGCAGCCTAAACCGAGTCAAATTAACTGCTGCTCTCAGGAATTGGATTGGTGAGCAGAAAAAATGTCTCAACTCCATTCTCAACATCTCCGCTGCCCATAAAGCTAACCCCGGAGCATTGCGCGCGATACCAATTCGCGCATGCGTCAGCGAGTCACTTTCGTCGAAATAAAATCGGACAATCTTGTTTATGTATCGTGTCTTGAAAGATCTTCCAAGACGTGCCCAGACAATACTTTCTGGCACAAACCCCTCAATGTGCTCCGGATAGGGGTGGGCCCGCAACAGATCAGTTCGCACAAACCCCCACTTTTCGCCACGCACACGATACAAGTATTGAATGGCAGCATAGTCGCTGTCGAAAACATCTGATGGAAATACGGAGCCTATAACTTTGCCTGCCGGCGTGGCACACAAGCCCCAAACTCCCGCAAAACTTCCGCGTTGTTGACTGGGGATACCCTCCCATGCTGCGAGTAAGTCTCCAATCGCCGTAGACGGAGCCGCATCATCACTATCCCAAATGAGAATAAATTCGCCTTTTGCCATTCTTGCACCGTAATTAACTGCCGCCTTCTTATGTGCATGCCGCTGCCAAAAATAGCGGATCGGAAAAGGTGCTCGGCTGGTCATTTGTCGCACTACCTCAGCAGTGTCGTCAGTCGACTCATCGTCGATGATCAGCCACTCAAAATCTTGACAGCTTTGCTGTATAAGCGACTCATAGACTCTGGGCAAGGTCCTAACTCGATTAAAGGTAGGAGTACATACCGTAAATCGGATCCGATAGCCCTTTGGCTCGTGCTTGGGACCAAGACTGCTGCCCTTCTTTTGCGGAACCAAGCCACCCAATGTCATAGGTCAACCCTGGTGTTTCGGCGGCACAGCCTAGGCGTTGCTGGACCCAGCAATTTTCAATTCCCTGGCTCGAAAGCGTATGTTGGAGCGACGCGGCAGTCTCTCACTGCCATAAGGCTAAATAGCGATCAGTCATGGTGTCCAGACTGAATCTTTCCACGACTCGCCGCCGAGAACGTCGCCCAAGGTCATCCCGCCGATCTTGATTAAGGGAAAGTATTTCACAAAGGGCCTTTCCTGCCGCCATCGCATTATTTCGGGGAACGAGCCTTCCACAGTCACCCAGTACTTCTGCGGTCCCCCCCGTGTCACTCGCTATACAGCATCGTTCACACGCCATCGCTTCCGCCAACACGTTTGGAAACCCTTCGTCTGCATTTGAAAAGAGTCCTATCACATCCGCTGCATTGAAAAGGTCTTCGACATCATTCCTCAGGCCAAGCTGTAAGATGTGCGGTGCCAGCTTGAACTCAGCAATTAATCGCTGCAGCTCTTCGTTCTCGGATGTAACTCCGGCACCGGCTAAAAAGACACGGATTTTCGGATGTTCCTTCCGCGCATCAGCCACAGCCGCTAAGAATGTACGGTGGTCTTTCGCTGGATGCCATCGCCCAACCATTCCAACAACTTGTTCATCTGCACCAACCCCGAGTGATGCCCGCATTGCTTGTCTTTTTCTGGAATCGTGACAAAACCGCGTAAGATCGTATCCATTTGGCACACAAAGGGTTTTGCTCTTGTCATAGCCCATTCTGACATGGGTTTTCACGACCGCCTCTGAATTGCCAACAATGATGTCGGGTAACGTGCTAGATAACATTGCACATACTGGCCTGATAAACCTTGATGATCCGAGCAGCTGAGTCCCCATCTCACTGGTACGAAGGTTCCACGTAAGGCAAAGTTTCCGGCGGCGGTCCAATCGCATAAAACCACCAAACAAATCCGCATGGTAAAGCCAGGTGCAAAGAACGGTGCTCTGATGCGCATCCATTAAACGCGACAAGCGACACATTGCCTGAGGCAGGTCCCACGCTTGACGCAAGTCAAGCGAGTACGCAGGTACCGTGAATTCACGTGAGTATGGGGGAAAAGGCAACAGACTTACGATCTGATTATCAGAACCCCGTTTATGCAGATTTCCGGCTAATCGCAGCACGGCATTTTCAGCGCCACCAATAGCTAGGCTAGTGATCAGGTGCGTCACGCGAGGCAACTTAGAATATTTTCTTCGAGCGGGATTCCGAATATTGTCCTCCATCGGGCTTCCCTCTAGGCCACCTGTCTGAAGCACGCAAGATATCGCTGGGCTATCTTTCGCGGATCAGACATCTCGAGCAGGCGAGTGCTCGCTTGTGACCAAAGCGAAGCCGGCGCTTGCAGGCACCAATCAACCTTTTCGCATAGTTCCGCTCCAGAGATGGAGGTAATCATGGAATCCCTGAGACCGCAGGCCTGCAAAAGGTCAATGGTCGCCGGTGACGCTGGAGTTGCGATCACTCTCAATCCCGCCGCTATCGCCTGCATCAAGGCATTCGGCTGGCCCTCATAGTGAGAGGAGAGCACAAAGACGTCTGATTGTCGCCAAATGGATTGATCGATGCGTCGATACCCAGGCAACTTGACAGACGCTTGGATATTGTGTCTCGCGATCAGCTCCTCCAAGTGCTTTCTTTCGATGCCTTCCCCATAAATCGTCAACTCAGACCTTGGTCGCAACCGCAGTACGTCCCGGAATGCATTAACAAGATCCGTAAATCCTTTTTCGGGCGAAAGCCTTCCAATACTCAGTATTCGAATGGGCTCGCACCTTCCCCATTCCTTGTCTACCACATCATTTCTCTCAGCTGAAACTTCACGTACAGGATTAGGAATAACAATTGTCTTATCCTGACACCTATTTGCCCACCGGACCCTTCGCACCATTGATGCTGACTGCACAACGACCGCATCACTCTTGTTTAACACGAATGGATAGAGCACACGCCGGGGCCACGAAAGATTTATTTCCGGCAAGGATCCCTCTCGAAAGATTAGAGGGCTTTGAAGCATTCCGAGAAATTTGCCAAAGGCAAATACGAATGCCGCTTCAAAGCCAAAGACAAGCGTCACACAGACGCCATGCTTCCTTTCCCAAGCCCGTAACTTTGGCAATGCATACCGAGCTCGTGTGATATTAAGCACATGGAGATCAACAGAAACAGGGAGGTCCACGACTCTGATGCCACCTTCCCGGAGCAAAACTACTTGAACATTGAAACCCTCATTTGCCCACTGGTGACATAACTCAACAGCGACGTGCTCAGCCCCACCACCCCCCAGCGAGCTCAACACAAGTCGCACCGTTTGCGGTCCAGACACTTTCATCTCGCCAATCTACTTATGTTTCTTATGCGGATCCCCACTTCAGTCCTATCAGCATTACGCTTTAAGCCGCAGCAGATTTGCCTCGGGTCACTACCACGCTGTTCCTCTCATGCCATTGCTGATACATTAAAACCCGCCAGATTTCGGTCTGCCAGTTGCTTTGGCCCGAGAGATGCTCACTCCAAGCCCGCCGGACCCGTTGCGGGGAGAAAGCGCCTGCTCGGGCAAGGCTATCAATTGTGAGCTTTGACTCGGCCCATTCTCTTAAGGGACCTCGCAGCCATGAGTCGAGGGGGACTCCAAAACCCTTCTTCGGGTGTCTCATTAACTCTGCCGGCAGCCTCTCGGCCAGCAGTTTTCTAAGTGGCATCTTACCACCCTGACGGCCACGCAATACCCGAGCTTGCAGTCCGAGCGCCCACTGCACCAAATTTCTGTCGAGAAGGGGAACTCGGGTCTCCAACCCAGTGGCCATAGCGGCACGGTCGACCTTTACAAGGATGTCTCCGGGCAGATATTCATGAATGTCCGTCGCCATCATTTGCTTTAGGAATTGTTCTGAGTATCTGACCTCTTCCTGATGAGGCACAGCATCTACGTTTTCAACCAGTGCTTCGCACTTAGCCGACGTCATTATCTGTCGATAGAGCGCTTCTCTGGTCGGTGAGCCGACGTGCGGCAACGCTCGCCTCAGCTGACGTAACACAGACCGCACTAGCGACGGTACATTGCGGTGCTTCTCGAAGCTCAAAAACTGACGCATGATGGTGCTATTTTCAACTTCCGTAACTCCACGTCGTACGCCGCCTGGCAGCATCTCAAGGAGCCGCCAAAGGCGTTGCGCGAGACGATATCGCTCATAGCCGCCAAACAGTTCGTCACCCCCGTCTCCGCTCAACGCAACGGTCACGTACTCCCTCGCGTACTGTGCTAACTTAACCATCGGGATCTGGCTCGAATCCGCGAAAGGCTCGTCGTAAACAGCCCCAAGTGACTCAACCACTCCCAGTGCATCCGCGTCCTGAAAGATAATTTCATGGTGGGTAGTGCCCAATGCTTTCGCAACCGCCCGTGCCTGAGAAGACTCGTCATAACGTGGATCAGTGAAGCCTACTGAAAACGTATGTAAAGGCCCGGTCGTTAATTGCCTTAACTCAGCCGTGACCAGCGAGGAATCAATTCCGCCCGAAAGAAATGCTCCGAGCGGCACGTCGGAAATTATCTGCGACTCAACCGCGTCTCTCAGAAGACCTCGAAATTCGTCCTGCATGGCCGTCTCGCCAATTCGTTCCCCACAATACGCGCTCGGCAGAAATGTCTCGGCAGACCAGTAGGATTTTTTTTCCGACGCATCGCACCCCCTTTCTGTGATATCAAAACTTATGTGCTCGCCGGGAAGAACTCGATAAACACTATTCCAGATCGTCTCCTGACCACCGACGTAACCGTGCAATGCGAAGGCACGAAGAGACCTCTGATTCACAGAGGCGTCGAACAGCGGGTGGGTCGCGATCGCGTTAACCTGCGATGCGAAAATGACAACTCCTCTATTGGCTGTTCCCTTGCAAAGGCCATACGCCAACGGCTTTTCACCGAGACGATCCCGAATGAGATGCAGCTTATGCAGTTTCAAATCGACTGCCGCTATCGCAAACATGCCTCGAATCTTTTCAACCGTCTCCGAGACACCATATCGCGAAATACATTCGACGAGGGTTTCCGTATCCGAATCTGTTCGCCACAATGTACCTGACAGTTGCTGCCGCAGTTGCCGATGGTTGTAGATCTCGCCATTGAAGGAAACGACAAACCGTCCATCATGCGACGCCATTGGCTGGAGGGCTCGATCCGAAAGATCGATGATCGCGAGCCGCCTGTGACAGAGACCAATCCCGAGTTCGTCAGACACCCACTGACCGTTCCCGTCGGGACCCCGATGCCCGACGGCGTCACCCATCACGCTGAGAATGCGAGACCAGTCTCTTCGATCAATCAATCGTCCGGGGTCACAAAACCCAGCTATTCCACACATTCGAAGCCCCTTCCGGTGCCGCATGAACGAGGTTCGCCGCCTTTGGCTTTCACCCATCCATAGGTGAATCCGCCGCCTATCCAGCTTTTCGGGTCAGCTGAATTTTTGCCCGTTCGCTGGCATACCAATCAATGGTTCGCCTAAGGCCCTCACCGAAAACGATCCCGGGATTGTAACCTAGGAGCCGCTGCGCTTTCCGGATATCCGCACGTGAGTGCCGAATGTCGCCAACCCGTTCCGGCGCATGCCTGGGACGAAGGTCCGAGCCGAGGATCTGATTGATCTCATCAACCAATTTGTTGAGTGTAATGCCTCCCCCGCAGGCAAGATTTAATACCTCACCTGACACCAATTCTGCGTCTGCGTCTGCCGCCAGCAGGTTTCCTGCAACCACGTTCCCAACATACGTAAAATCTCTCGAGTGCAGGCCGTCTCCAAAAATTACGGGAGATTCGTTTGCTAACATGCACTTACAAAACTTTGCGATCACTCCTGAATACTGCGATGATGCGTCCTGTTGTTCCCCAAATACGTTGAAGTACCGTGTTACAATTGTCTCTAGCCCGTAGCAGCTGCTGAAAGCCTGAAGCAGCGATTCCCCTGCAAGCTTACTGGCCGCATACGGCGATAACACACGGGGCACAACCGTCTCGACTTTTGGATCCTCCGCACAATTTCCGTAGGCTGAAGAAGATCCTGCGTAGATCACTCGCCGGACGCCCGCATCAACCGCTGCTTTGAGTAGAACAACCGTTCCTAACACGTTGTTGTCGACACTGTTTCTCGGGTCCTTCACAGAACGTGGTACTGATGGAAGAGCAGCCTGATGGAAGATTAATTCGCGGTCAGCCACCGATTTTCTCGCCACATCTTCATTACGAATATCACCCTGAATTAATTCCACATCGTTCGCGACCGGTCTCAGGTTTGCTCGCTTTCCCGTACTGAGGTTATCCACAATCCGCACATCGTGTCCTGCCGCAAGAAGAGCGTTCACTAAGTGTGAGCCGATAAAACCCGCTCCGCCGGTAACAAGAATATTCATGTTTGACCTTTCTTTTTGTTTGCACACTTTAGCCAGCTAGCTGAAGAATCCGTCGGACTCCTGATGTCGCCCGAGACATCACTGATTGGATCGTCCTCGCCAACGTTTCAAGCGTTTGACTGCTGATCCCAGGGTGAACCAGAAAAGCAAGGCTCGTGTCATGGCCGCGGCTCGCCCCTAGGAGCGACGACTCATCGTATCGATTGCGAAATGCCTGCTCGCGATAAATCTCCCCACAGCTTCCAACGCCAACAACTCCACCTTCCGACTGGATGGCGGCGATAATTTTGTCCCGCGTCCAACTAGGGCGTAGCACCGCTGGATCGACGTATGCGTACAGGCGATAAAACGCGTGCTCAAGCCCATCCCGACAATCTGGCAGCGACAAACCGGGGCAATCCAATAGCAATTGCCTTAAATAGGTCGCATTGCTCACACGTGTCGCATGCCATTCCGGGAGCCGCTTCAGCTGAATCCGCCCAACAGCCGCCTGTGCTTCGGTCATTCGCCAATTCGTTCCGAAGGTCTTGTGTAAAAACCGATACTCTCCAGGTTTTCCCTGGGAGTTGGCCAGCTCCCAGTCTTTTCCATGATCTTTGTAGGACCATACTTTTGCCCAGAGCTCAGAATTATTTGTGACGACCATCCCACCCTCACCAAGCGTGGTAATGATCTTATCCTGACAAAACGAAAACGCCGAAATGTCACCAAAACTGCCGACATGCCGGCCGTTAATCCTGGCGCCGTGCGCCTGGGCGCAGTCCTCAATTACGAACAGCTTGTGCTCACCCGCAAATGCTATGATTTCCTCCATCTCGCAAGGCCAACCACCGAGATGGACCGCTATCACTGCCCGCGTCCTCGGTGTGATAACTTCACGAATGGTCTGGACCGTTAGATTTTGGCTAGCAACATCGATATCCGCGATGACAGGTGTAGCCCCACGCATGACGACGGCGCTGGCTGTGGCAATAAAGGTACGGCTGGGCACGATTACCTCATCACCGGGCCCAATGCCGATCGCCATCAGAGCCGCCTCCAGCGCGACCGTGCCATTAGCAACAGCCACCCCGTGACGCACCCCGATGAATTCCGCGAATTCAGTTTCAAATGACTTTCCCTCACAGCCAGTCCAGTAATTGACTTTACCGCTCTGGAGCACGGCGGTCACGGCCTCAATCTGCTCAGCGTCAAACACTGGCCACGACTCGGTGGGAACCACAACTGCTGCGGTCTTCCGCCTTTCTTTTGCAGGGCAACCGCTAACGGTTATCCCTTCCGCAACGTCCCCCGTGACCGTCGCCCCGGCGGCGACGGTCACGCCCTTTTTGATCCGGCAGCCTGGTATGACAATGCCGCCTGCTCCCACTAAAACCGTCGTTTCAACGACACAGTTCCCGGTCAAGGTACCGCTTGGCCCGACATGGCTGTAGTCACCGACGCTACTATCGTGATCGACATGTGCACCTGTGTTAATGATCACGTGCTCACCAATGGACGCATCAGCCTGGATCACCGCACCTGCGCAGATGAGCGTCCCTTCACCAATGGATGCGGTCTGATCGACGATCGCTGCGGGATGAATCACTGTTGTCCATTTCAGCAACGCGTCAGCAAGCTTTTCCCTCACTGCTTGCCGAGTTTCGTTATCTCCAATCGCGATGATCGCCTTCACCTTGGCTGAGCCTTTTTCAAGTTCAGCGATCCCGCCTGCCACAGCGACGCCCGCGACAGATGTGCCCCATAACTGTTCGTTGTCGTCATAGATCGCCGTCGGCCGCATTCCGCTGGCCCTTAAGCAGGAGATGACGACTTTTGCATGGCCCCCTGCTCCGATTACGACGACGTTATTCGTTGGATTAAACGGAGCCGCCGACACACCGGATTGATCCACAATCCCCTCTCGCCGCAACACTGTCCTCAGGGTCATCCACAGAATTTTAAGATCAAATAAAAACCGGATGTTTTGTGTGTAAAAAACGTCGTACTTGAACTTACGCTGCCAGCCTATTTGATTTCGGCCCTTGACCTGAGCAAGACCGGTGAGCCCTGGCAGAACGTCGTGCCGTTTTCGCTGACTTTCGCTATAGCGCGGCAGATACTCCATGAGTAACGGGCGGGGCCCAACAAAGCTCATGTCCCCGATGAGAATATTGAACAACTCAGGCAACTCATCCAGGCTTGTGGACCGCAACCACTGCCCAAAGGGCGTAATTCGTTGCCGGTCCGGCAGTAGGTTTCCCGTGCTGTCTCGCTGATCCGTCATCGTGCGAAATTTAAACAGCCGAAAAGGCCTGCCCTTCTTTCCGGGACGGATCTGGGAGAACAACACCGGTGAACCCAGACGCCGCCTGACGAGAATCCACAAGAGGCCGAAAACTGGGCTCAACGCCACTAACGCGACAAAGGCAACACCGCGGTCAAAAACTGGCTTCCACAACAGGCGATACCAGCTGTTATTCCTCGTCGCCTGCCGGTGGGCATTCTGGTAGACCTTGCACAAGCCGTGCCAGATGGAATGCGGCTGAAAACACGAGCAGACTCGTTCCCTCCCCGCAACCCCATGGGCACGTGCGACTTCAGGCTGCTTGAGATACCTTATCGTGGCAGCGGCAAGCGCCTCATGGTCATGCAGAGGCACAAGCACACCAGTCTTCCCATCCACAACGGCATCCCGACTGCCGATAGCATCAAAGGCAACCACCGGAACTTCCATGGCGGCGGCTTCCATTGGAACATTTGGGAAACCTTCGCGATGCGAGGGGAAGCACAACACCTGCATCTGTTCAAGCCACGGTCGTATATCGTCTACGTGCCCAACCAATTGAATCGCAGGATCACGTTCGAGCGATCTCCGCACTTCTGCGTTAACAGTGGCGACCACATCCCACTCACCCAGGATCAGTGCCTTTGCCTCGGGCACTGCCGCGCGAATTGCCTCCCAGGCGGCTGAAAATTCCTCTATTCCCTTTTCGCGATTGAGCCGACCAACAAAACCGACAGTGGGTTTCGCCGCAGATTTTTTGCCCTTCGACACAGGCCTCTGAAAGTAGGTTGTGTCAACACCATTACTCATCCCGCTCTCGATAACAACACCTGCTTCGCGAGGAAGTATTCGCTGCTTCTGAAGTTCGGCGCGCAAGGACGAGGAGACGCAAACAACTTGCGTCGATAAGCGCACAGTCACCCACTCCGCCCAACGATTGAGGCAGACGGACATCCCTCGATGGGCCGACGCAATTGATCCGCGAGCAAGAAAGATTCGACACCGGATACCAGCGCAGGCTGCCGCGATGCTGGCCAGCAGCCCTGCCTTTGGTGTGCTGAATTGCACAATATCTGGACGTTCGCACCGCAGCACCCACCACAACTGCAGCAACGCAATAAGATCGGTCAACGGCGTGATGGATCGTGTCATCTGCAGCGGTATACAGCGAACCCGATCCCGCCTGGCACATGCATCAAGCATTTTCCCTGGCGATGCGACCAGCGTGACTTCAAAACCCTGTGATTGGAGGTAGGGCACCTGCCCCTGAAGGAAATGCCAGTGCGTGTCACCGACAGTCGTCACTAAGAAAAGCCGGGGCCCAGTCCGCTGATGTTCGGAGTGCGATTTCACAGTCCTTGCCCGAGAAATGAGATTAAGCAGCGTAGTAGAGCCGTGGCCGCTTGCTTACGACATTACGGCAGTCAACCAGAGGAATCTTGAGCGAGCTGAAATCAAACTCTCGATATTCACGATGCCCAGTACACAGCACGACGACGTCGACTTCATAAGCCAAATCGACTGAGGACCGCCCGGCGACCCTGTGGTTACTTCTTCCCTCGCGAATAACTGGGACGTGGGGGTCGTTGTAGAACACTTCCGCTCCGCGTTGCTCAAGTGACTCCATAATTGCGTAGCTAGGGCTTTCCCGATCGTCATCAACGTCTGCTTTGTAAGCGATCCCTAGCATGAGGACTTTCGACCCCTTCACTGGCTTCCCCGCGTCATTGAGCGCGTCCGTAACACGCGACACAACATATTCCGGCATTGCGGTATTGATTTCACCGGCCAACTCAATGAGTCGGGTGTGGTGCCCGTATTCGAGAGCCTTCCATGTGAGATAAAAAGGGTCGATCGGGATGCAGTGACCGCCCAATCCTGGGCCGGGATAAAATGGCATGTACCCGAAAGGCTTCGTTGAGGCAGCCTGAATGACCTCCCAAATATCGATACCCATCCTCGAATAAATGACTTTCAGTTCGTTGACGAGCGCGATGTTGACTGAACGGAAAATATTTTCCATCAATTTTGTCGCCTCGGCGATACGGCAATTTGACACGGGTATGACTTCGACGACGATGCGGCCGTACAGTGATTGGGCCCTTGCCAAACAGGTAGGTGAGTATCCGCCGACGACTTTGGGGACGTTCGCGAAATTGCTTTTGGGGTTCCCTGGATCCTCACGCTCGGGCGAGTAAGCCAGAAAGAAATCCTTCCCCGCAGTAAGACCGCTGCCCTCTTCAAGAAGCGGGCGAACAACCTCATCAGTCGTGCCGGGATAGGTAGTAGACTCAAGGACCACAAGTTGACCGTGACGGAGATGCGGTGCAATCATCTTTACCGTCGACTCGACGAACGAGAGATCGGGGACACGGTTTACGGTAAGGGGCGTAGGGACGCAGATTAGAATAGCGTCGGCCGCACCCAGATCCGAAAAGTTGTTCGTTGCAGTAAACTTCTTCTTCTCAACCACGGTTGCGATTGTTTGGTCGTCAATGTGCTTGATGTACGAATGGCCCGCTTGAAGAGCAGTTGGCTTTTCTGGATCGGTGTCCACACCCAAGACTGTTTCACCAGCATTGGCAAAAGCAAGGCAAAGAGGCAGACCAACGTAACCAAGGCCCACAACGGCAACGTCATAGGTCTGAGACAAGCGTGTCGAATCATCATCATCACCACCAATCACGCGCAACCCACTACGGTCGAATTGCTTACTGCGTGACGACTGTTTCGAATCGATCGGTACTGCTGGAGCACGGGCTTCCATTGCCATTGGTCACGCCTTTCAGACTAATTCTGTCGCTCAAAATTGCTTTGGATTACGACGGCTTTTCTTACAATCTAAAATGCTGGCTTTTTTCACGCTTCGTCAGGAATTTGGCCTTATAAATGAATTCAAGACCTATTTTCACTGATATCCACTGCCACATCGTGCCGGGCATTGACGATGGCTCAGCGAACCTGGCCGAGTCGATCGCCATGGCCCACGTGGCGGAGGCGGACGGTACGAAATCGCTGATCGCCACGCCACACCAGTTAGGGACGAATTGCCACGTCACGGCAGAGGCCATCCGTCAGGGGGTGACCGGCCTGCAAAAGGCTCTCAATGCCGACGGGATTTCCGTTTCTGTGCTGCCAGGAGCCGATGTGCGGATTGAGCCCGAACTACCAAAACTGGTGAAACAAGGGAAGGTGCTGACTCTGGCAGACAGGGGGAAGCACGTGCTGCTGGAACTGCCGCACGAGACCTATTTTTCTCTCGCGCCCCTGCTGGCTGCCCTTGCTCGGCAAGGATTGGTCGGCATCCTCTCGCACCCCGAGCGCAATCGAGGCATCATCAAGAACCCGGATGTCATGTGGGATGTCGTCGAGGCTGGCGGCCTGCTGCAGATCACTGCTGGCAGCCTGACTGGGGCCTTTGGCCGCTCACCGCAGAAGATTGCTGAACTCTGCGTGGAGGAACGGCTAATTCACTTCATCGCCAGTGACGCCCACGACACCAAAAACAGGCCCTTCGGCATGCGAGGGGCCTACGACACCATTATTGAGATGGCGGACGAGGGCCTCGCGAATTTGGTCTGCTGCGAAAATCCGGCTCGGGTATTTGAGGGCAAAGACGTGAAAGGGGGGCTTGCCGCTAAAAAACGCTCTACCCGCCGATTCAGGCAATCAGACAACACCTCACGAGGCAAAAGCCGCAAGGATGGGTTCGGATTTGGCTGGTTTGGGCAGTAACTCCCTCCCAGCGTAACAAGTTCCTTACCCAATCGGCACAGCCTGCCCGGATAACAAAAACGGCTGGTTGAGTTTTCTGAAAACGGTGACTGCTCTTGTTTCAGACTCAAGTCTACCGTTATTTCCCGACGAAGACTGATCTAACGGGTGGCAGACGGTTGCCCGTCACCCTCTGATTTTATCCGCAGACGGCGAGTTTGGAGAAAGACATGCTGACGACGAAATGGATGCGAAAAGCTGGCGCTGTTGCCTGCACCGCTGCACTGTTTGCAACTCCGGCAGCCACCTTTGCTGCAACACCGGCACCATCTGCTGAAGCGAAAGTTGAAGTCACCGACGTCGTGCTCGGAACGAAGGGCACGCTGATTGGCCTCGTGAAGGATGTAGCCGGCAAAGCGAAGAGCAACGCTCTCGTCACCATCGGCTACTCAGGCAACGAAGTAGCCAAAGTTGAAACACTTAACGATGGATCGTTCGTAGTCGAAGGCCTCCGTGAAGGCACCCACGTGATTCAAGCCAGCGGCAAGAAGTCGACCTTCCGCTTCTGGGAAGCAGACAAGGCACCACCGACTGCCAAACCCGAAATCACCCTCGTTGCCCGGCAAGTACCGGCCAATGATGGTGCCGTGCAGTTCATCCCTGATCCGCAACCAGCTCCTTATGTACCGGTTCAACAGACCCGTCGTCGGGGCGGCTTCTTGGGGCGTGCCTTTGCCAACTACCCGATTCTGACCGCAGCAGGGCTGCTCGGTGCCGGGATTGGGTCGGGGATCGCTATCGGGTCGGGAATTAATGCGGCAACTACGCCGTAGTAACGAGAATTAGGTAAAACTCAAAAATTTTAGCCGGGCTGGGCAATGCTCAGTCCGGCTTTTTCATGCGCCGACTGGTCAGGTTGGTGACTATTCCCACGCTTGTGGCTTCGGATTCTTATAAGAGGGCATAACCTCTTGTATCAGTAGACCCTATTCTCCCTATCCTGCCGTTAAAAATCGCATTGGCGTGGGCCTGCGGAATTGGCTATTTCCCACCCCCCAGAAAATTCTGTTCACGCGAGGGACGGGTAAGGTCTTGACCGTTTTTTTTTCACTGAAGCAATCGACGACGAGGCAGCGTCTCTGGAAAGCCGCGTTGCTCCTCGCTCTGCTACCCGGTGTTGGCTGTGCAAATCGGGTCATCAAAGCCCGGCGGATGCCGGCCCAGTTTCAAGCAGCGGAGGTGACCAACGCCAAGGTCGCCGATCTCAGTCGGCTGTCGATGTCGACCACCCCAAGCAGCCTGATCGAGCCCGAAGATGTGGTCGATGTGACGATCAGCAGCGGCCTAGAAGAAGCTGGCCGAATCACACCCACGCCCGTTCGCGTCGACAACAACGGGCTGGCCACAATCGCTCTGGTCGGCCAGGTACCCCTGGCAGGACTCGAGCCTTTTCAGGCAGAACAACGCATTGCCAATGCCGCTATTGATCGCGGTCTCTATCGGGCGCCGCAGGTGACCGTCACCATGCGGAAAAAGGCGGTCAACCGTGTCACCGTGGTTGGGGCTGTCAAAGAACAGGGCATCAAGGAACTGCCCCGCGGCCAGAGCACCCTGCTCGCCGCCCTGATGGCTGCGGGGTCTCTCGACGAAAAGGCTGGCACCGTCATTGAAATCCGCCGGCATGCCGCCCCTGCCCTCACGCAGCTCTCTCAGCAGGAGCCGCCAGCAGCTGACCTTGATGAAGCTGAAACTGATGACATTCAACTGACGTCCGCCGTCGAACCGGCCGGGCTCGTGCGACCCCGTCGCCGGTCGGCCAACCCGCTGCCGCAGCCCCGCTCAGCCAGCAGTCAGAACGAAACCTTCACGATCGACCTGGCAAGCCTCGACGGCACCAGTGACAACGACATCACGCTCAAGGACGGTGACGTCGTTCGGGTTGAAACCCGCGATCCCACGCCTATTAGCGTAATTGGCCTCGTCAAAAAGCCCGGTCAATTCGACATGCCGATCGGCCAGCCGGTGCACGTGCTCGATGCGATTGCTATGGCTGGAGAACGCAGCAATCCCTGGGCTGACAAGATCTACATCACACGACACGTCAAAAGTCAGAACGAGCCGGTCGTGATTGAGACGAGTGTGGCCGAAGCCCAACACAACAACGAGTCAAATATCAGGCTCTCACCCGGTGATGTCGTCAGCGTGGAACAGACACCACAGACAGTGGTCCACAACATCTTTACGAATCTCGTCCGATTCAGCGTCGTCGCTGGCCGATCGATCCCACTCTTTTAATGACCGATCAAGCACCACGAGGCTGCACTCCGGCCTGCATTCCTATGCTCGAACACAACGAACACGAGCCCGATTCCACCGCTCAGACCATCCGCCAGGCGGTTCGCTTCCTGCGAGTGCTCTGGCATCGCCGGATTGTGGTGATAGGCACGCTCGCTATCTGCGGCATGCTCGGCGGGCTCTACTTTGCTACCGCCACCCCCATCTTTGAGGCCGATGCCCAACTGCTGATTGTTGACACCAGCCGGGAAAACCTTGGCACCTCGATGACCGGTGGCCGAGATGACCTGGCGGCCATGGCGACCTACGAAAAGCTCGTCTCGAGCCCCCTCGTGCTGCAATCAGCGGCCACCCTGCTAGACCAACCAATCCGTAGTCAGTTTGGCTCCCAAGACCCGGAACTGCTCGCCGAAAAATTCTCCAAGGCCCTCAAAGTACGGGGGGTCCGCCAAACCAACATTCTGGAACTGAGTTTCCGCTCGCCTGACACTCAGGCATCTGCTGCGGTGGTTGGTGCAATCATCCAGGCCTATGCCACATTTATGGATGAGTCACACCGCGGCACGGCCAGCAGCATCGTTGACCTGCTACAGCGGGAGAAGGACGAGGTCGACAAGAAGATCGAAGTTAAGCAGGCGGAGTTTCTCGCCGTGCGGCAGCGGGTGGGTGATCTCGGCATCAAGGCCGATGGCAAAACCATGCACCCGTTGGTCGAACGAGCTATTCAACTCAACAGCGCCTTGATTGAAACCCAGAAAAAGCGACTGTTGCTGCAGGCGTCGTATCAGTCGCTCACCGAGGCTATTCAGGCCGGCCAGAACATTCGCCAGAGCCTGATCGCTATCGAAGAAACACTTGGCAAAGAGGCCTTCCTCGATTCGATGGGCCTGGGCGACCGCGACAAACAAACTCGTGTCGCCGTCGAAAAACAATTGCTCGAAGACCGGGCACACCTTGACACGCTGCTGGAATACTACGGCACCAACCACCCAAAGGTCGTCGAGCGGCAACGGAAGATCGAACAGATGGAGGGGTACCTAGCGCAGTTCGATGTGATTGGCTCACCCCGATCATTCGGTGGAGACGACAGCCAGTTGGCCAACACCGTGGCCAACATTCTGCAGCAGCGGCTAAGTTCAGCCTCACAACAGGAAAAATGGCTCCAGCAGAGTTTTGAACAGGCCAAGCAAGACTCGATCGGCCTCACCAGCGATATCAGCCAGCTCGACATCGTTGAGCACGACCTCAACTGGTTGCGGCAATTGCGAAATACCCTGCTCAACCAGATTGCAAGCGTTGACCTGCGGCAGGAAAACGGTGGCGTCCGCACCACGGTGGTTCGTGAGCCCGTCGTGCCGGACAAACCAGTCTCGCCCAAGTTATCGCTCACCATCTTGGCCGTGCTGGCTGCAGGGCTGGCAAGCGGCATTGGCATTGTGTTCGTGATCGACACGCTCGATGACCGGGCCCGATCGCCCGAGGAACTGCAGGCTGAACTCAACCTGCCAACCCTGGCCACCATCGGCATGCTTGATGAACCCGAAGACTTTGAGGATGAGGCCGGCCTAGAAACGGCTCACATGTGGAATACCTCAGACGATGCCGCTGCTGAGAGTTTTCGGACGATTCGCACCGTGCTGGTGATGGGCAGCGATGACTCCGAACGGATCGCTGTCTCCAGTGCCGAGCCAAGCGACGGCAAGACGACCATCTCAAGCAATCTGGCGATCGCCTATCAACAGGCCGGCAAGCGGGTGCTGATTATCGACGCCGACATGCGGAAGCCCGGCCTGACCAAGTTGATTGAACGGCGGGGTCAACTCGGCCTCTCTGACCTGCTGCGGGGCAGCGACCCTGTTGCCGAGATGGCTGCCAGTCTGGCCCAGCCTGCTGGTGCGGTGCCGATCGATGTGATTCCTGCTGGCCGGCGGCCACCGAATCCCGGTGAGCTGCTGCTGGGAGACCGGTTTGCGGAACTGCTCTCTTGGGCTGACAGCTGCTATGACCAGGTGATTGTGGATGCCCCACCGGTACTGGCCGGCACCGACGCCGCTGCCGTCGGCCGACTGTGCGATGGACTGATGCTGGTGGTGCGGCCGGAAAAAAACCGCCGCCGTGTGCTCATCAAAGCGGTTGAAACCCTACGGATGTTTGGAGTCAACCTGTTCGGCACCGTCGTCAATGCGGTAGGCCTGGAAGAGATGGGCTACGGCTATGGGTATGGATATGGATATGGATATGGGTATGGCGACGACTACGGTCTCGACGATGACGAGGAGTATGGAGACGACATCGAGGATGAAGACGATTCGTACACACATGCGAGGGCCGCATGAGTGCCGTGGCACGCCGACCTCGCGGCCGCACTTCCCGGGCCCCTCAGCCGGTGGCTGGGCCTGATAGCCTTGCGCGCCTGGCCACGGTGGCTCTCACCGTACTACTGGTGCCTCTGGCAATGGGTGGACGGCACCCACTCGGCCAATGCCTTTTGAGTCTCGCCGCGATGGCTGCCACTGGCTCTTGGTTAATCCGCTGCCACCAACGTGACGATGCTGGCTGGCAATTCAATCCGCTCGACCTACTCTTTGCTGGAGGTCTGCTTGTTGGCGTGCTGCAGATTATGCCGCTATCAGCGGCAATAATCGATGCAATCTCACCAAACCTTGCTGGCTTCCTACCCTGCTGGGGTGATGGAGACTGGTCGCTCGGTCGCTGGAACACCCTTTCAGTCACCCCTGGCGAAACGTTGGCTGGCCTTTCGATTTTTGTGACGCAGGCGGTGCTGATCGGCTGCCTATTTCAGTCGATTGATACTGTGGACGACGTCGAGGCCATACTACGATTGATTGCCTTGGCCACAGGAATGATGGCCGCTCTCGGGGTAGTGCAATATCTGAGCGGAAACGGCAACTTTCTTTGGCTTTCTGAGTTTCCCTCAAACGGAGCTGTTAAGGGAACTTTCGGTAATCGCAATGCATTTGCTGGCTTCCTAGCCATCGGTGTTGGCACAGTTGCTTGGTGGGCTTTTGCCCCTGATAGTGCGGCATGTGGGTCATCGTCACTTCGCACTCATCCTGGCACCTCTCATAGCAGAACCAGAACCATCCGACATCGAAACAGGCAACTGAATGGCCGTCAGTCCAACCTTTATAACTTTGGACTAACCGCTGAGCAGCGGCTGGCAATGGGCCTGGTTGTTCTAGCGGTCGTGGTTTTTGCTGTTCTTCTCTCGCTGTCACGGATCGGTACAATCGCACTCGTCACAGTCGGACTCATCAGTACTGTTATGTTGCTGCGAAGCGGTCGCATCACTCCGACTGCTGCCGCAGGTGTCATCGCCGTCATGCTACTGGTAAGCACGGCCCTTACCATTCACGGTATGGATCGGGTCAACACCCGGATAGACAGCATCTGGACAGAACTCGCTGCTGTTTTTGATAACACTGAATTCACCGACCTCGGCGACCGCCGTGAGGTCTGGCAGGCAGCGCTGAATACCATCGGAGACTTTCCGATTTTTGGCACCGGCATTGGCAGCCATCGTGCTGTCTCACGAGCTTACATGCCGCCAACAGACACAATCGTCTTCACCCACGCTGAAAGCAACTATCTTAATTTGTGCGTTGAAACGGGGTTTGCCGGCCTAATCCTTGTTTTAATCAGCATGCTGATGAGCTTTATGGCCTGCGGTCTACTTTTCTGGAAAGGCAACGTCCGTCAAAAGTTTGCTGCAACCGCCCTCTTGAGCGGCCTCACCGCAGGCACCCTTACTTCCTTTACAGACTTCAACTGGTATCAGCCCGCCTGTTCAACTTTACTGATGATACTCAGCGCCTGTGCGCTGAAACTTGCCCTCAAACATCTTCCGGCACTTCACTTCCCAAACCTCGCATTTGATCGTCTGTCGGCCACCGCGGTTGCTGCCCTAGCGATCACTCTGCTGACATTCATCTTCAACGGGCAACTTCGGGCGGCATGGGCCGAAATGTCATACCACCAAGCGATAAATCAGACACAGAGTTTGGCAGAAACAAGCCTGCAGAACCTCCACAACCAGGCTGCGGCAAAGTTCACCCAGCCAATGAAGAATCTGAATGAGAACGCAGTTGAAGATGAAAAAATAGAACAAGCGATACTCGCTGGACTACGGGAGCGTATAGAAGCCTTAGAACGAGCTGTCACAGCCCGACCCGATCACCCTAGAGCGTGGGCTGAACTAGCCCTGAGCCGGCTTGAACGGTTTGGCCTGTCCCGACGAATCGCAAAGGAAACCATTCGTTTGGTCGACATTCGCCAAACGGTTGAATCAGGAGTCTTTGCTTCAGCCGCTGCTGCCAAACACTGGGTGCAGACTGTCACCGCGGCCGGCTTCGCTGACTTACAAGCCGCCGAACAGGCCGCCCGCACCGCCGTCAAACTCAACCCCTTCGCCGGGGACGCCTGGTGCGTGCTGGCCGCAGTAGCTTTTCTGCACCAGCCAGACCCTGCCCTGCCGCAAGCATGTATTGCCCAGGCCCTCCGCGTGCGTCCCCATGACGGGCAGGTGCTGCTTGAAGCCGCCGTGCAGGCCGAACTCGACGGGGATACCGCCAGAGCCAGCCAATTGCGGCAACAATGTTTTTCCGAATGCCCCTCGCAACGAAGCCGCATCCTCAATGTGCTGCTGCCGATGATGCCGGCTACTGCCGCCTGTGACCTGCTCAAGCCCGACTTGACCGGGCTACGAATGATCGACGCTCTCTGGTCGAGGCACACGCCGGCAGAACAGATGCAGCCCATCAAAGCCCAGCGGCTTACCGCTGCCTTGTCTGCTGCAACGGAAACTGAGGGCAACACCCGCTGCAGCCTGCTCTATGAGGCGGCTAATCTCCAGCGAATACTCGGTGACCCAGTGCAGGCCGAAGCGACGCTGGCGGAGGCCATCTGTTCCAATCCAAACCACTATGCGGCCCGTCTCACACATATCGATTTTGCGTTGGCCATCGGTGACGCCGAGACCGCCAAGCGGGAACTCGACTGGTGCCTACTGCGTCGGCCCGACAGCCAGAAACTTCAGGGACGGGTTCGACGACTGAAACAGCTGCGTGTCGAGCAGGCAAGCATGCCGGCCAGCCTCGACCGCAATGAGACGACACCTGGAGACCGTCGATGAGCAGCCGACCGCTTGGCAACCTGCACCTTCCGAGTCTCCGCTGTGTCGCCTGGCACGCGGTGACCCTCAGCAGCCTCGTGCTCGCTATCGTGTTGTCGTACATCGTGCGGTTTGAGGGTCTGCTGGAGCCTGAGCATCTCGCCAGCCTCAGCCGCTGCCTGGGCATCGTCGTGCCGATTCAGTTCTTCATGCTGATGGCAGTCGCCGGCACCCGTTCCAGCATTCGCGGGCTCACGCTCCGCGACCTCTGGCAACTCGTTTTTGGCGTCACCATGGGCCTAGCTGTCGCCACCCCGGTGGCACTGTTCAGCCAGGCAAATATTCCCCGCAGCATCTGGATTATCGACTGGTTCGTGGCGATTTCGATACTCGGTGGCTTCCGTGGCGCGGCCAGCGAAGTCGATAGCTTTCTGCGGCGACGGTCTCTCGGCACGGCAAAACGCGTCTTGCTTGTCGGCACCTGCCCTTCAAGCGAGGCGGTAGTGCGGGCGATTCAATCAGATGCCTCGCCTCAGAATGAACGCATGGTGGTCGGCATGATTGCCAAGCCGGAAGACCGCGACCTGGTTGGCCGCTCCACCGGTGGCATCCGGGTGCTCGGCACCACAAAACAACTTGCCAGACTCATTGACAAGCACCGCATCGACGAGGTGATGCTGCTCTCACAGACTTTCCTCGGCAGCGAGGTCGCAGACCTGCAAAAGCAGTCCGCTGCCGCTGGCTGCGCTGCCACAATAATGCCTGCCATCCACACGCTGATTGATGGCAAGGTGCAGATGCAGCCGCGACCGATCGAGATTGCCGACTTGCTCGGCCGGCCCACCGTCGAGATTGATACCGAAGGCCTCGGCCGCTGGCTGGGCAACCAGACCATCCTGGTGACGGGCGCGTCAGGCAGCATTGGCTCCGAACTCTGCCGCCAACTCCTGCACCACGGCCCCGAACGCCTCGTTGTGCTCGATCGCCATGAGACGGGCCTGTTCTGGATTGAACGGGAACTGACTGCAGCCACGACGAGCACAGCGATCATCCCCTGCGTCGCTGACATTACCGATGCCGAACGGGTGGAGCATGTCTTCGCTGAGTTCCGTCCCGACATTGTCTTCCACGCCGCTGCCTATAAACACGTGCCCCTGATGGAGCAGCACCCAGGCGAAGCCATCCGCAACATCCCTCTGGCTACAGCCACGCTTGCCCGGGCTGCTAGAGCCAGCGGTACGGATACCTTCGTGATGATCTCGACCGACAAGGCTGTGAATCCAACCAGTGTGATGGGCTGCTGCAAACGGGTTGCTGAGATGCTGGTGCAACTAATTGCTGCTGAGTCCGACACGCAGTTTTCAACCGTGAGGTTTGGCAACGTACTGAACTCGGCCGGCAGCGTCGTGCCGGTCTTCCGTGAGCAAATTCTGCGAGGCGGGCCCATCACTGTCACCCACCCCGACATCGAACGCTACTTCATGACAATTCCGGAAGCGGCCCGGCTGGTCATCCAGGCTGGCCTGCTCGGCGAAGGGGGTGAGGTCTTCGTACTCGACATGGGCGAGCCCGTACGAATTGCCGACCTCGCCCGCGACATGATCCACCTGTCAAACCTTGTCGAGGGCCGCGATATTGAGATTCGCTACAGCGGCCTGCGGCCGGGCGAAAAACTTTATGAAGAACTCTTCACCGAACATGAGGAGTTGCTCGAGACAGCCCACCCCAAAATCCGCGCCGCCCGCATCAAAGCCTTGGGCGTCACTCATGCCGATGAAGTTATCGAGCGACTTGAAGCGGTGATGCACCGCCCTGGCGATGAGATCCGCGTCCTGCTGCACCATCTGGTGCCAGAATATCTGCTGCCGCAGCCAGTCGAGCCTGGCCATGCCGTAGCCGGGAAAATTGGCGGCAACCATTCGATTCCACTGAAAAAGTCCGCGTAGCCACTCACAGTCTGGTCTTAAGACCCCTTGGCGGCACCTTCGGCCTCCAGGCTTATCCGGGCCTCTTCGATCTGCTGCTCTTGCACTTCTGTGACGGTCGGCCAGGTCAAGCCAAGCTGTTTGATTGTTCCTGCCAAAATCGTGGCCACTGCTGCCCGGCTGACCCATTTGTGATCAGCCGGAATCACGTACCACGGTGCATTTTCGGTGCTAGTGGCGGATAGCATCGCCTCGTAGGCTGCCATGTAGGTATCCCAGTGCTGCCGCTCGGCGAGGTCGGCTGTAGAAAACTTCCAGTGTTTGTCGGGTTCGTTGATGCGATCAAGAAACCGTCGCTTCTGCTCGTCTTTCGACAGGTGCAGGAAAAACTTGATGACCTTGGTCCCATTGCGGGTGAGGTGTCGTTCAAACGTGTTGATGTCATCAAACCGATTCTGCCAGGTCTGCTCGCCTGGGGTGACATCCGGAATTCGCTGGGCATCCAACAGATGGGGGTGCACCCGCACAATCAACACCTCTTCATAATAGGACCGATTGAAGATGCCAATTCGCCCCCGTTCTGGCAGTTTTTTCATACAACGCCAGAGAAACGTGTGATCGAGATCGTCAGCAGACGGGTGCTTGAAACTGGTGACCTCTACCCCCTGCGGATTGATGCCACTCATCACATGCTTGATCGCTCCGTCTTTGCCCGCTGCATCGAGGGCCTGAAAGATCACCAGCACGCTCCAAGTATCAGCCGCCCAGAGTAATTCCTGCAGGTCACGGAGTTCATCCACACCATCTTCTAAAATAGCGGATGCCTGCTTGCGGCGTTTCTTTTCAGAGCGGGCCTCGTCACCCGCCCAGGCTGGATCGCGGCCAGCTAGGTTGGGGCCGTTACCAGGCGGCACCGCAAAGAGGCGACGGGCTGTTTCAAAGTTTTCTGAAAGCGACATGATCCTCTCCCACCTGAGCGTTCCCTGTCTGTCGACCGTCACTCCGCGCCGGCCCCTCTGCCCAGTCGTTCCTCAGCCACCTGCTAGGCGGGTTGCCACTTCAGGAAAGATCACCCGAAAGGCTAGGTACGCCATGGTAAAGGTCAGCAACAGGTTGAACGCCTGGCCACACAGGTAGAGCACGACCGGCTTTGCGGAACCCATGACGGCGGCCAGTTTCCGGATGTCTGTCTCAAGGCCGATGCTGACAAATGCCAGGCAGAAGCACCACGACCGCATCATCTTGACTGGGCCTGAGAGCATGGCGGCAACGCCCTTTTGGTGGCCCTCTGAGCCGATGGAAGCAAGCAGCGTGAACAGTGCCGAGGCAGCCACAAAACCCAGGATGAACTTGGGCAGCCGCTGCCAGATCTCCGCGAGCAGCCCGCCAACAGTGCTTGGCACGACATCTCCTGCACCTCCGGAGCGGGCCCACCAGGCCGCCACACCCAGCGAGATAAACCCGATCATGACGTTTTGAATGAGTTTGACCGAGGCGGCCACATCACGGGCGACCGGCCCGACAAGCTCACCCGCCGCGACCACCGCACCAGTGGAATCGACGGTACCGCCAATCCAGGCTCCGGCCAGCACCTGATCAAGCCCAAGGGCATTACAGGCAGCCGGCAACGCAAACATCATCACCACCGTGAAGGCCAGCGAGATCCCAACGGCGATCGACAGTTCTTCTTTCTTTGCCTTGCAAGCTGCGGCAGTGGCGACGGCCGCCGAGACCCCACAGACACTCATGTCGGCTGAAAGCACCAGGTTGAGCGTCTTTGACTTGATCCCGAGCACACGCTGTCCGAACTGATAGGTGGTGATCAGCACGATTGGCGTAGTAATCCACGAAACCAAGATGCCCGGCGGCCCGAGTTTCATCAGGGTACCGAATAGCAGCCCTGATCCCATGAGAACTAGGCCTGTCTTGATGTACAACTCACCCCGCAGGCCTGGCTTCAGCCAAGCGGGAATGCCAATGACGTTGCTAATGAACAGGCCACCGACGAAGGCCCACAGCACATACGAAAGTTGCAGACTTTTAATGGTCACCTGCGTGCTGACAAGCCAGGCGAGCACTGCCAGCAGGCTGACGAGAACCACCCCCGGCAGGCTCGTGCGGACCGGCACGCCCATTCCGGCAAGTGCCAACACAAAAACTGCCACACAGCCAGCGGCAGTCGCCGCCACAGCCAGCCCTTTTGCTGGCCCGCCCTCACTGGTGGTTCCTGAAAAGGCCGCCAAGGGGTTGTTGGTCCAACTCCCGGGCTTGGCCACCCACGGCGTGAGCAGGTTTTCATACGAGGCTTCAACGCTGGCTGCGGCCGGCATAGCCCCACCCGCTGGCTGCAGCGCCAGCCACACAAGCCCCAGCAACATCGCAGCCATGATCATGGCCCAGATGTCTTCGCTCTGCCGCCACTGACTGCGTGCGGGGGTGTCTCCGGTTGTTGCCTTATCTGATTCCATTACCTCTCCGCTGCTCTTGGCCAGCGTGATTTTTTCCCTGAACCCCGTTCACCAACCTGCCTGAACGTCCGCTCGGGCCTTGGCTGCAAAACGGCCTGCCGAAGCTCCAGTATGGAAGCCCCAGTATGGCGGACTGGCGAAATCTTCGCTGGCTGCAATCGGTCGCTCCTGCAGGCAGGCAGTCGTCTCAGTCCTCCGCAGCCAATTTCCCAGGCCGTTCTCGCACGCTCCCGGCCCCAATGCTGTTGGCGGATCGGGTACACTGCGAGGTGTTCGGGCCCGTAGCTCAGTGGTTAGAGCAGGGGACTCATAATCCCTTGGTCGTAGGTTCGAGTCCTACCGGGCCTAGTTGATGATTGTGCCTTGTTTTCAAGACCGGCATGGCTGCCAGAGGGGGCAGGCTTTGACTGCCCTTTGGGGGCCATGTCAGAAGAAATGGTGAAAGTCTCAGACGGTGCTTCTATGCCCTCACTGCGACTTACTTGCCTGCTACCGACACCCTCACCGTGTGCCGCCCATGGTAGTTTTCTGATTCACTGAATCAGTCCACCACAACGATCTTCCCGAACATCACTGGGTGGAATTCGCACTGGTAAAACAGTTCGTCAGGAGCGTCTTCCGGCACGATCCACTCGTATCGCCCTGACGTCTGGTCGTTGCCGCTGAAGCCGTCCGTGTAGACGTTTGCCGGAGAGTAGCCACCACCCGTCGTCTGGAGGTAGAAGGGATGGCCGGCGACGTTGAGGTCAAAGGTCACCTTCTGGCCGCGATGGACCGTCAGCGTCGGGTTGGAAAGGCTGTCGATCACATACGCACCGGGCACAACCGTCAGGGCGAACTCAACGGGCTCTCTCGCAACAGGACTCAGCACCGTTGACGATGTGTTCTGAAGCGAATCGAACATCCCGATAATCTGCCACGTGTTCTTCGCAACAAGCCGGTACGTCGTTCCCTCACGCTGGACAAGGACTGCGTTGCCCGCAAAGGTTGATTCGGCTCCAATAGCCGCAAACCCGTTGATGTCAGTCTGGGCCTGCTCCTCATCGAGCGTAATCGGTTGCGTATCGGCATAGACATTCGACTCTGAATCTTGGCTCAGGATTGCCGATCCGGAATCAGCAATGATCTCGAGAACAGTGACCTCTGCCAGATGAGTTGCCGTCCGGTTGTCCTCGACCGTTGCCAAGTCATTGTCTGACCCGCCGTCCTCAACATTAATGGTGAACGTGACCCTTCCATGTGCACCAACGCCAGGTGTGAATGAAAGGGACGAGGCTACATCGGTTGCACCGTAGAGAGTAGTGGCGTCTGGAATAATTGCGGCATCACTCGACACCCCGGCGATCCGAGTCTTCAGGCCGTTGACAGGTTCGCCGTTTATATTGACGGCAGGAATGCGATACGTGGCCAGCGTGTCAGCTGAGAGAGTCTCATGGACATACATCCGACTCACGAACAACGGCTGAGCCGGCGGCTCGTCCGCATCTGGGGTGACCGTGATATCAAACGAACGGCTAAACGTTGCGTTGTCTTCCGGCGTGTTGAGATCTCCATCTAAGCCAGTATCCTCAACCGTGACTGTCATTGTTGTGACGCCGTATTGGTCAGGGTTTGGTGCAAATCCCAGAAGTCGCGAGTCGTCACCTAGTTCTGCTAGCCTGCTAATCGATGCCGTAGAAATGAGTTGCCGATTGCTACTTGTAACGTGAAGGCGGATAAACCGAGCCTCTGCCCCACTAGCATTTATTCCACCTAGAACCAAAAATTGCACTGGTGAGTTTTCAGCGGTAACTATGTTGGAAATGGGATCTAGTGTTGGGATATCGTTCACTGGCTCCACCACAACATCAAATGTCTCGCTGTAGCTGAGGTTATCGAAAGCCGTTGCAAGATCATTGTCGTTGCCACCGTCCTCAACGGTGACGGTGATCGTGGCGGTGCCGTTGGCGTCTGCAACAGGCGTGAACGCAAGGTTGCCTGTTGTGTCTGCTGATGCGTAGGTGACCGTCGGGTTGGGGATCAGGCCCGTATCACTGCTTGTAGCAGTGACGCGAAGGGGTTGCAGTTGCTCGAATGGCCCAGCCAAGATTCCTGTCAGTGATACCGTCTGCTCGGGGGCGTCTTCGAGAATGGTGACGTCACTGATCGCATCGAGAGATGGCGGGTCGTTGACGGGGGCAATCACAAACGACACCGTCGTTGTGCCTGTGCGAGGATCGGTTGGATGATTGTCGCTCACCTCAACGACGAACGATTCCTGCGCTCCATGAAAATTCGGAGTTGGGGTGTAGGCGACCTGCGACCCCTGTATCTCTGCCGTTCCCGCAATCGGCCCTGACTTGATCGTGTAAGTCATCGCCGCACTGTCGCTGTCGATATCAGTTACCGAAAGGCTGATAAATACAGGAATGTCCTCAAAGATCGTCGGGTGAGCACCGCTATGGAGAGTCGGTGCATCGTTCACTGGCTCCACCACAACATCAAATGTCTCGCTGTAGCTGAGGTTATCGAAAGCCGTTGCAAGATCATTGTCGTTGCCACCGTCCTCAACGGTGACGGTGATCGTGGCGGTGCCGTTGGCGTCTGCAACAGGCGTGAACGCAAGGTTGCCTGTTGTGTCTGCTGATGCGTAGGTGACCGTCGGGTTGGGGATCAGGCCCGTATCACTGCTTGTAGCAGTGACGCGAAGGGGTTGCAGTTGCTCGAATGGCCCAGCCAAGATTCCTGTCAGTGATACCGTCTGCTCGGGGGCGTCTTCGAGAATGGTGACGTCACTGATCGCATCGAGAGACGGGCGATCATTAGCAGCTTCGGTGTCTACGGTGATAAGAACATTACTGTCATCAACAATCGTGACCGTGCTGGCCGACGATACACCATTCGCCTCGGCAGTGATTGCATAGGTGCCATGATAAAGCCCAATCGGTGCATTCCACTTGCCATCGCGCCCAACGGGCTGCCCAACGATGTTTGGTTGCCACTCATCGCGGACCAGGTCAAACCAGGCCGCAGCCTCCGGTTTTCTATTCCAGTCAGCGTCATAGAGCGGTGCATTTCCACGCCAATGAACTTTGTCCCAGATACCCCAGAGAATAAATCCATCGACTGAGGGATGCTCAAAGGAAGCCTCAAGGATATCACGAAACATCTGTTCCTGCTCACTCTCATTGAGCTGAGGTGTCGCAGCATCATCCCGAGTATCGAATTCACTGATTTCGATTGGCAAGCCGGTCTCAGCAAGAATATCCAGCCGTCTGACAATGTCTTCCTTCGTTATGTCATTTCTTGAAATATGTGCTTGAATGCCAATCCTGTCGATAGGTGCTCCCGCATCAAGAAGACTCTGGACGAGGTCCCGGTATTGGATGGCAAAGTTGTCATTGGCTGAATTGATTACGTTGTATTCATTGATCGACAGCGTTGCGTCCGGTCGAACAGCGTCTGCGATTTTGAAATAGTCAGCCAAGGCTTCTACTTCGCTCGAATAAATGCCAGCATCAACGAAAACCTGTTGGTAATAATTTTCATGCAGCGGCTCGTTGAGAAGTTTCCAGTCGTTAATGGTTGGGCCGGAACCCGTGTCACTGAATTGATGCAGCACGCTTGAGGAGCCCAGCCTCGCCGCAACCAATGCATCATGAAATGCCTGCGGATCAGGGTTTGACGTTGATCGGTATGCCTCGGGTGTTGGCCAGCGGTCTTTTTGCCAAACAACAGAAGCAGCTGTTACGGTTTGTTCGGCAGCCGCCGCCTGCTGTATTGCAGCATTTGGAACAGAGCTCCCATTATTCTCAAGAGCAATCCACTGCAGGCCGGTTGTCGGCACAACGTGATTGAAATTTTCGTGAACAATTGTGCGATGGTTAACAATATCTTGCCATGTTGGAACAAACCGTGGAATACCGAATGAAGTTTCCAGGTTTGGCGTGAGGGCAGTTTTCTGAGCGTCGGACATTGCATTGAATTCTGCTTCCGAAACTGCAAAGAGATGATCTCGAACCTGAGTCCCAAATTTAAATCCATGCTTGACCATTTCGATATCAAGGGTGGCTTCAGGTAACGGCTGGCCGTTACGATCTTGAACCGTGATGGTATAGTCGGCCAGCCGATGCCCTAAACGCCCATAGTCCTGGATAACAAGGCCGCCTATATCGATCTTCTGAGGCGCAAAGCCGGCATGCAGGACAAAGTTGTACTCCCCTGTACTCAGATCGGCCTCGACGTTAATTTTGGCCGAAAATCTTTCCCATGACGACGATGCAGCAACTGGGATCGTTAATAGTTTTGTGTTGGTTGCACTTTCTTGGATATAGGCTTTCGCTTCAACCGTATCGCCCAGATCAAGTCGCTCTCCCCGTGCATAGAAACTTACGTAAAGAACGTCGCCTTCGCTAAGGCCGGCCGCTGGGTTGAGTGAGAGATTGATATTCCATGGATTCGCGGGAGCCGTCGGTATTTCCAGACGAGCAAATTGCGTAAATGGCAGAGATGAGTCGCTTGATGAAAGAAGACTCATGGTCGCTGTGCCAGCAGCAGAGCCACCAAGACTGAAATCATCAGCGGGAGAGTCGTCCGGGAGGAGGCTGTCGCCCCCTTTTGGAAGATCGACATTAATGGTGGTTGAGAGTGCACCATTGTCGGATGCTGGGTCTGACAGAAATGGGTCCGCAAGAGCACCCGCGTCGAGGACGACTCGATCTTCGAGGCGCTCGACGAAAAGTCGGCGTGCTCGTGATTTACCAACACGTCTCCCGAACAAACGGTGGTTTGGCCTTGATCTCATGTGGGGCTCACTATCCTCAACAGCACGTCAGGAAAAACGCCGACCGTTTAACCCTTTATTTGCCCCGTCCGTGCAGGATTGATTTTCTATAATTCGCGCCTATACGTCAAGAACACAACAGGCTCGTAAAAGTAAGAAAAGGATACGACGGCCACCGGCACTTTCGCAAGCGTCGCGTCCGCCAGGAGAAGCCCCACAGGGTTGCTCCGCCCCTCAGGCGGGTGAAGGAACTCGCCCATGAGCCGCAAGACGCCAAAAAAACGAAGCTGAAAAGCCGACTCACTGGCAGATTTCTGCCCGCCGCGCAGACCGCTTGCGAATCGCCTTCCGTGCGGCATCGCGATCTCACGTCGCGAAGGGCGGAGGAACGGTTGTTAGCCGTGATGAATGTCGATCATGGGTAGGTCATTAGGTGATGTATGCTCGAGTACCCGATCACCAAACGACTGCACCAGGTCGCCCCAGTCGACCGGCGGCCCCCGGGCCGGTGACACGTGCGGCGGCTCTAGTGGTTCACCAAGGTGTTCGGTCCCAGATTGGTCCCAGAAAACGCTCCGCTGTCGCTGTTTTTCAAGGACATCCGCGTTTGCAGTCACACTTGAAAACAAGGGGCTAAGTCAACAACAAAACAACGACTGAATGGTACGGTCGGACTCATAATCCCTTGGTCGTAGGTTCGAGTCCTACCGAGCCTAGTTGATGGCGGGCAGCGACGTTACGCTCGTTGCTGTCCACCTGGTCGGTTCAGTCGCGGATCTTCTTCATCGACTCGATCCGGCCATCTCGGAGGCTGATCACCTTCTTGCAGCGGGCCGCTATGTCAGGCTCGTGGGTGACCATCACGATCGTGCGGCCCGCTTGGTTGAGGGCGTCGAGGAGATCCATGATTTCGATCGAAGTGGCCGTATCAAGATTGCCGGTCGGCTCATCAGCCAGAATCACATGCGGGTTGTTAATCAACGCCCGGGCAATCGCCACCCGCTGCTGCTGGCCACCCGACAGTTGATTCGGCCGATGCCCAAGCCTGCCCGAAAGACCCACCAGATTGGCCAATTTGGTTGCTAGATCTCGCCCGTTGGCTGGTTGCGGCTGCTGATAAGACAGTGGGACCATGATGTTTTCGACAACACTTAACTGCTGAATCAGGTTGTACGACTGAAACACAAAGCCCAGATACCGGCCCCGCACCCGTGAAAGAGACTCGTCGTTAAGCGTGGCCACGTCACGACCCCCCAGCAGATACTGGCCTGTTGTCGGTCGATCCAGGCAGCCCAAGAGGTTCAACAGCGTGCTCTTGCCCGACCCAGAAGAACCCAT